>JBBROR010000123.1:0-9158 GCA_038229175.1 Acetobacterales bacterium
ATGCCCACGTCGTTCAGGGCCGCCGTCAGCCAGCCGCGCCATTGCGTGTTGTGGGCGACGCTCGCCTCCACCCAGCCGGGTTCAGCCAGGGCCGCCATGGCTGCGGCCTGGGCTGCGATGTTGACGTTGAACACGCCACGCACCCGGTTGATTGCGTCGATCACCGCCGGCGGGCCGTAGCCCCAGCCCACCCGCATGCCGCCAAGCCCGAACACCTTGCTGAAGGTGCGCAGCATGATGGTGTTCTCGCCGGCATCCACCATCCGCGCGCCGTCGTGGTAGAGGGCGTCGGTGACGTATTCGCAGTAGGCGGAGTCGAGCACCAGCAGCACGTCGGAAGGCAGGCCGGCGCGCAGACGCTCGACCTCAGATTGCGGCATGAGGGCGCCGGTCGGGTTGTTGGGGTTGGCGATGAACACAAGCCGCGTCTCGGGTGTCACGGCCGCGAGCATGGCATCCACATCGCAGGTGAGATTACGCTCCGCCACCTTGATCACGCGCGCCCCGGCGTAGGTGCCGGCGATGTCGTACATGGAAAAGCCATGCGCGCTCATCAGGATCTCGGTGCCGTGGCCGGCATAGATGTGGCAGATATGCTGGATCAGCTCATCCGACCCGGTGCCGCACACGATGCGTGCCGGATCTAATCCGAAACGGGCGCCGATGGCCCGGCGCAGCTCGACCGAGCCGCCATCGGGGTAGCGATGGATGTCGGCAGCCACGCGCACATAGGCATCCACAGCCGATTTCGGTGGGCCGAATGCGCCTTCGTTGGCGGAGAGCTTGATGATCCGGTTGACGCCAGGGATCTTCGCCTCGCCGCCGACATAGGCATGAATGGACATCACTTCAGCGCGCGGCGTGGGGACCGTGTTACGGGTGATCTCGTTCATGCGCTCTCTCCATCGATCGGCATTGCATAGGCGCCCAGCACCACGGGAGGGCGCAATGCGCCCAGGGCGGCCAGGCGGGGGTCGTCATCAGCCACAAAGCCATCAAGGTCCACCAACGCCACGGCAACCGGTTGTTGCGGATCCCGGCGGAGCAGAATGCCACTGGCGGTGAAGCCGGCGTCGGCCACCATGGTGGCAAGTCGCGCACGGCTGACATCGTGTGGGAGTTCGAGGCCGACAAGGCTGTGGTCATGGGCGCTGCGGTCGGGTGCGGCGGCGGACACCACGAGGGCACGAACCTGTGGCGCACCCTCCACGCGGGGCGACCAGAACGGCAGGCGCGCCACCACGTGAATGCGGGGCGTGTCCCGCTGTAACAGCGAGGTCCACCAGGCGTTGCGGTCGGTGTCTTCTTCCGACGGCATCGGCAGCACGGCGGCGGTGGCCGAGCCGGCGCTGACCTCACCGATGGCCTGGGTGGGAGAGCGGTGCATGCGCAGCGGCGTTGCAGCGCCGAAATGCTCGCGCGTCAAGGCGACATAGCCGCCGGCATTGGCCTCGGTGGCGGCGCTGCCCTGCATTTCGCAAACGGCGAGGGTGTAAGAGCCTTGCATGGACGTGGTGGCCGCGAACAGCTCTCGCCAGATCCGTGGCAGCACGCGCTTGGGCAGTTCGCCTTTGTGGCGGCGCACCAGGCGGCGGATGATATCGGCCTCGCGGCCGGGGCGCAGCGGCACCTTGCCCTTGGCGGCGAGGGCTGCGATGCGGCCCACCACCAGTGCGCGTTCCATCAGCAGATCGTGTATCGCATCGTCCAGCCGGTCCAGCTCCTCGCGCAGGCTTGCGAGAGTGTCGGGTTGCGCGCCCTGTTGCCCGCCCTCCGGCGTCGCACCTGGCGTTTCGAGTGGGGTCGCGCGTGTGGGGAGCGTGCTGGACATCGGTGCGTTCGAAATGGGAGAAAATCGAATAGCGGATGCCCGCGTTTCTGCAAAGCATTCGGTATGGTTGCAGGCAAGGCCTTGCACGGCTTATGGACGCATCGATGGATCAGGCCGACCTTCCCGAGATCGCCCACCACTCCGCCCGTTTCGCCGATGGGCTGATGCTGGATTGCGGCGTTCGGCTGCCGGCCTTGACCGTGGCATACCGCACCTACGGCACGCTGAACGCCCTGCACTCAAACGCCATTCTTGTCTGCCATGCGCTGACCGGCGATCAATACGTGGGCGAGCGCCATCCCGTGACCGGTCGTGGGCCGTGGTGGGACGAGATGGTGGGGCCGGGCAAGCCGGTGGACACCGAGCGTTATTTTGTGATCTGCGCCAACGTGCTGGGCGGCTGCATGGGCTCGACCGGGCCACAGGACCCCCGCGCCCCCGGTGAGGCGCCGTGGGGGCCGGATTTCCCGCCGATCACCATCCGCGACATGGTGCGGGCGCAAAAGCGACTGATCGACCACCTGGGCATTGCGCGGCTGTTCGCGGTGATCGGCGGCTCGATGGGCGGCATGCAGGTGCTGGAATGGGCCGCCACCTATCCGCACAGCGTGTTCGCCGCTGTGCCGATCGCGACCGCCGCGCACCACTCGGCGCAGAATATCGCCTTCAACGAGGTAGGGCGACAGGCGATTTTTACGGACCCGGATTACGCAGGCGGGCAATATTACGCCACAGGACGGTTTCCGTCGGGTGGGCTAGGCGTGGCGCGCATGGTGGCCCACATCACCTATCTCAGCGAGCAGGCGCTGAGCCGCAAATTCGGCCGCAAGCTGCAAGGCGTGGCCAGCAGTGCCGCCCCCCTGGCGCTGTTCAGCGACATGTTCCAGGTGGAGAGCTACCTCCAGCACCAGGGCAGCACCTTCGTGCGGCGGTTCGACGCCAATTCCTACCTTACCATCACCCGGGCGATGGATTATTTTGATATTGCCGCCGAGCATGATGGCGATCTGTCCCGCGCCTTCGAGGGCACACGCACGCGTTTCTGCATCGTCAGCTTCTCGTCGGACTGGCTGTTCCCCACGGCCGAAAGCCGCGGTGTGGCGCGGGCGCTGAACCGGGCGGCAGCCAATGTCAGCTTCGTTGAAGTGGAATCGGACAAGGGCCACGACGCCTTTTTGCTCGATGAACCGGATCTTCGCAGCATTGTGGGTGGCTTCCTGACAGGCTGCGCCGTGCATGCGGGGCTTGACGCATGAACGCCCCCGTTCGCTTCGTGGCCAAGAACATGCGCCTGGATCTGCGGCTGATCGCCGACATGATCGAACCAGGCTCCCGCGTGCTGGACATCGGCTGCTCCGACGGCGCGCTGATCGACGAGCTGACCCGTACGCGCGGCTGCGACGCCCGCGGCATCGAGATCGACATGGCGGAGGTGACACGCACCGTGGCGCGCGGCCTGCCGGTGATGCATGGCGACGCCGACAGCGATCTTTCGCACTATCCCGATCGTGCGTTCGACTATGTGGTGCTGAGCCGAACGTTGCAGGCGGTGGAAAAGCCACGCGAGGTGCTGCGCCAGATGCTGCGCATCAGTGAGCGCGCCATCGTCAGCTTCCCTAATTTCGGCCATTGGCAGGTGCGCTGGCAGTTGCTGTGGAGCGGGCGGATGCCGATGACGTCGGTCTGGGCGCGGCCCTGGCACGAGACGCCGAACATCCACCCGTGCACCATCCGGGACTTTTTTGTTCTCTGTGCCGAGGAGGGCTACGAGGTGGAGCGTTGGCTGGCGATCGACGAGGCGGGCCGCAAGTCGCCGTGGCGGCGGTTTTCCGGGCTGGCAAATATTTTTGGCGAACAGGCATTGTTCCAGCTGCGTCGCGCATAGTCGGCAGCACTCAGGCGCGCAGGAACAGCCCCACCGTCAACGCCGCACCGACCGCCACCACACACCCACGCAAGAGCTTCTCATTCACACGCCGCAGCAGCCACGCCCCGGCGAGGCCGCCGATCATCGCGGCCACCGCCACGATCCCGGCCTGCACCCAGGCGATATCCGGCGCCAGCAAAAACACCAGCACAGCCGATGCGTTCATGCAGCCAGCCAGCGCGTTCTTGGTGGCGCCGGCGTTGCGCATGGCCATGCCTGCGATGGTGAGCGTGGCCAACATCAGAAAGCCGATGCCGCCGCCGAAATAGCCGCCATAGATGGCGATAGCGAACTGCGTAAGGCCCACCACGCGCGGCGACATCTCCCGCGCAACCTTGGGCGGCTTGCGAAAGAAGCTGCCCCAGGTGAACACGCCGGTGGCAAACAGCACGAGATACGGGACCAACTGGGCGAAGAAATCCGGTGGCGTTGCCAGCAGGAGCAGCGCGCCCACCGCGCCGCCACCCAGGCTGATCACCAGCAATCCCGAGAAGGGCATGCGGCCGATGCCCTGGACCAGCGAGCGGCTGGACAGCGCGCTGGTGATCTGGCCAGGGAACAGCGCAATGGTGGACGTGATGTTGGCGGCGCGCGGATCGAGCCCGGTGAGCAGCAGTGCTGGGAAGGTGACGAACGAGCCGCCACCGGCCAGCGCGTTCATGGCGCCGGCAAAGAACGCCGCGATCGCGAGGATGATGAAATGCCAGGACATGCGCCGTTATGTCCGATGAAGCTGGCGCTGGCCACCGCGCGCCAGATCATGCCTGCTCGGTTACCACCATGCGTCGCCGCGCGCCCTGTCCCGTTGGCACGATGCCGTAAAGGTCCTTGGACGCCTCAGTGATCGTGACGCCGGCCAGTTGGGAGGCCAGCGTTCGCCCGGCACCCTCCCACAGCCGGGCACCGCGCAGCACAACGCGGCAGGGCAATGGCGGCATGTAGAGTGCCGTGTCGCGTGCCTCGATGGCGAACAGCGACGCCCGCAGAAGCCGGCCGATCTGGCCGGGGGAATAGGGCTGGCCCTGGCCGAACGGCGTGCTTTCCACATAGGCCCACAGGCCGCGCCGATTGGGGGCCACCACGATAAGGCGGCCATCGTCCTTCAGCACGCGCCATGCCTCACGCAGCAGGCGGCGGGCGTTGTCGGCAGCCTCCAGCCCGTGCACCAGCAACACGCGGTCGAAGCTGAGATCAGGAAAGGGCAGCGCGTCTTCCTCGGACGTGCAGGCCAGGCTTGGGCCGTGAGCCGGCCAAGGCGAGGCGCCTAACTGGGCCTGGCTGAGCGCCACGCAGAGCCTTGCGGCACCAGGGCCAGACTGCGCCGGAAGGTAGGGGCCGGCATGGCCGATGCCGAGCATTGTCAGCCCGGCAATATTCGGCATCAGCAGTCCGATACGGTCGGCGAGCAGTTGCGTCACCACGCGGCCCTGGAGGCCGGCGTAGAAACGGGCGGTCGCTTCGGCGTCTGCGGTCATGCGCGAGCCTACCATGTCCTGTGACCGGCCCGCACTGTCACACCCTGTTGGCTTGCGGCCAGCGGTCAGACTGCTAAACCGGCAGCATGATCACAGCACACCCCATCGCCATCCTGTCCGACAACTACGCCTGGCTGCTGCGTTGCAGCGAAACCGGCGCCACCGCCATCGTCGATCCGGCGGAGGAGACCCCGATCGCCGCGGTGATCAACGCCGAGGGCGGGCGGTTGGACATGATCATCATCACCCACCACCACAGCGACCATATCGCAGCCGTGGATGCCATTCGCGCCCGCTTCCCGGCCCCCGTGGTGGGTGCCAAGGCGGATGCGTATCGCCTGCCGAAGCTGGACCGCGAACTGGTCGAGGGCGACACCATCACGCTGGGCACCTGCACCGGCGTGGTCATCGACACGCCAGGCCACACGCGCGGCCATATCGCCTATTACTTCGCCGATGGCGATATCCTGCTCAGCGGCGACACCTTGTTCAGCCTGGGCTGCGGCCGCCTGAGCGAAGCCGGCCCGGCCGATATGTTCGCCTCGCTGGCCAAATTCGCAAAGCTGCCCGGCGACACGCTGGTGTGCTGCGGCCATGAATACACCGAAAGCAATGCCCGCTTTGCGCTGCATGTCGATCCCGGGAACGCGGCGCTGGCGACCTTTGTGGACGGCGTGAAAGCCAAGCGCGTCGCCGGACAGGCCAGCGTGCCCTCGCTGCTGTCGGACGAGATGGCGTGCAATCCGTTCCTGCGCGCCCCCGACGTAGCGCGCCTGGCCGGCCTGCGCGAACAGAAGAACAAATACTAAAAAACTAAGGACACTCCGCCATGAAGCTCTACCACTCGCCGGCCAGCCCGTATGCCCGCAAGGTGCTGGCCTGCGCCATCGCGCGCGGCCTGGATTCGCAGATCGAGATCATCCCCACCAATCCGCACAACTCGACGCCCGAACTGCTGGCGATCAACCCGCTCAGCAAAATTCCCTGCCTTGTGGCCAGCGACGGCACCGCTTTGTTCGACAGCCCGGTGATCGTGGAATTCCTCGACAGCCTTGATGGCGGCCTGGCGTTATTCCCCCGTGCCGGCGGCGTGCGCTGGCGCGCGCTCAAGGAACAGGCGCTGGCAGATGGCATCATGGACGCCGCCGTGGGCCGCCGTATGGAACAGGCCCGGCCGAAGGAGGACGCGCGTGACGCTGTGATGGCGCGCCTGAAGGCCGCCGTGGCCCGCGCGCTGGACGTGCTGGAATCCGATCCGCCATCACAGACGCTGGATGTGGGTTCCATCAGTGTTGCCTGTGCGCTGGGCTATCTGACGCTGCGCTTCAGCGACGAGCCGTGGCGCGAAGGCCATCCGAAGCTGACCGCATGGTTCGCCGAGTTCGGCCTCAATCCCTGCATCGCGCGCACCAAGCCCGTCGGCTGATGGTGGATCTGCGCAATATCGACACCCCAGCGGTGGCGATCGTCGAGGCGCTGGGGCTTTCGCCGCATCCGGAAGGCGGCTGGTTCCGCGAAACGTGGCGCGACATACCGGAAAATGGCAGCCGTGGCGCAGGCACCGCTATCCTGTTCCTGCTGGCGTTGGACCAATTCAGCCACTGGCATCGGGTGGACGCGGCCGAGCTGTGGATCTGGCAGGCGGGGGCGCCGCTGGTGCTGTCGGTGTCGCCCGATGGCCACGACGCAGGCGCGCATTGGTTGGGGCCGGATCTGGGCATGAGGCAGTCGGTTCAACATCTGGTGCCAGCCGGCCATTGGCAGGCCGCCACCAGCCTGGGCCAATGGACGCTGGTCACCTGCACCGTCAGCCCGGCGTTTCAGTTCACGGGCTTCGAGATGGCACCGCCGGACTGGCGGCCTTCGCCGCGATGATGCCACCGCCTGCCACCAGCAGGGCTGCAAAGCCGAGGCGGAGGCTGGCCTGGGCGACACCGGCCACACACAGCAGCAAGGTGGAGGCAACCGGCGTGGCATAGGCCAGTGTGCCGAGCAGCCGCGGGTCGCCGCGCTTCATGCCGATATCCCACAGGAAGAACGCAGCCCCCACCGGCCCGGCGCCCATTGCCAGGATGGCCAGCCATTCCCCGCCACGCGGCATGAGGGTGGTTTCGAACGCCAGATGCGCCACGGTGGCCAGCACGGCAGACGCCGCGCAGAACGCGGCCACCGCCTCGGTCGGCACCGCACCCATCCGCCGCGACGTGACGGAATACAACGCCCAGGTGATGGCGGCTCCGAAGGCCAGAGCATAGCCGATCCAAACCTGTGCCACCGACACCTCGCCTGCGGACGCGGCGCCGCCGAGCAGCAGCACGCATCCCGCCGCACCCAGTAGTGTTCCCACACCGTGCCGCCAGGTGAGACGCAGGCCCAGCACGGGTGCCGCGAACAGCACGATCAGCAGTGGCCAGCTGTAGTTGATGAGGTTGGCCTCGGCGGCCGGTGCAAACCCAAAGGCTGCGAAAGACCGCGCGTGATAGCCGGCCAGCCCACCCACGCCGTGCACCCAGGCCAGACCGGGTTGGCGCAGCAATGCCAGGCGTCCGCGCCACGCCACCACCGAGACCCCGATGACCGCAGATACGGAAAATGCGAACGCCGTCAGTTCCAGCGGTGGGATGCGCGCGCATTCCCGTGCCAGAAGGGCCAAGATGGCCCACAGCGCGATGGCACCGGCGCCGGCGAGATTGGCCCCGCCGGCGCCGGCCAAGACGGCTGCCCTCAATACATGTGCTGCCCGCCGTTGATCGACAGCGTGGAGCCGGTGACAAAGTCCGCGTCGTCGGCGGTGAGGAACAGCACGCCGCGGGCGATGTCCTCGGCATGGCCCAGGCGACCCACGGGAATGCGCGCGATGATCTTCTGCAAAACATCGGGCGGCACCGCGCGCACCATGTCGGTGTCGACATATCCGGGTGCGATGGCGTTTGCGGTGATGCCGAAGCGGGCACCTTCCTGGGCGAGAGCTTTGGTGAAGCCGTGGATGCCCGATTTTGCGGCGGCGTAGTTGACCTGGCCATACTGGCCGGCCTGCCCGTTGATCGAGCCGATATTCACCACGCGGCCGAATTTCGCCGTGCGCATGCCATCGAACGTCAGTTTGCACATGTTGAAGCAGGAGCCGAGATTGGTGTCGATCACCGCATCCCACATGTCCCGGCTCATGCGCGACATCGTGCCGTCGCGGGTAATGCCGGCGTTGTTGACGAGGATTTCGATCGGCCCGACCTCAGCGGTGATCTGTGCCACGGCCGCCTCGCAGGCCGCGAAGTCGCCGGCGTCGAATTTTTTTACAACGATCCCGGTTTCTTCGCAGAAGGCCGATGCCGCGATGTCGTTGCCGGCGTAGCTGGCCACCACGGTGCGTCCGGACGCCTTGAGGTGACGGCTGATTTCGGCGCCGATGCCGCGGGTGCCGCCGGTTACGAGGGCCACTCTGTTCATTTTATTTCACTCCCTGGACGATTTACGCAACATATCAAAACGCAGCCTGTGCGCCAGGGGGAAAGGCGGCACCGGATCCAAAATTACGCGACCCAAACGCCGCAATTTCCCGCTTTCGCCGATTGCGCGGGCCGGGAGCATCTGGTTGATAGCGCTCCTGGGACGCCGCGGCGGCCCATGCCAGCTCCCGTTTTGCAGGAACACACGCGTTGGACGGATGGCACTAGAAGCGCATGGCCCGTGAAATAGAAACGTCCGAAGATGAAATGACATCGTCCGGCACCGGGCCATTCTGTCCCTGGGACCAGTTCGACGCCGAGTGGTATGCGGACACGCATATGCGCCGCCCGGCCGCCACGGACCCCACCGATCCGCTGGAACATTACACCACGCTTGGCGTGACCAGGCAGCTTTCTCCCAATCCGTATTTCGATGAGGCCTGGTATCTCGCGACCTATCCCGATGTTCGGAACGGCAT
>JBBROR010000124.1:0-9157 GCA_038229175.1 Acetobacterales bacterium
AGTTCTTCCGTTTTGGATTTGGCACAAGGTTCTGATCAGCATGAAGCGCTTATCTGTCATCGTCGCCGGTTACGCGGCCTTGTTGTCGTGTTCGGTGTCCCCGTTGGCGGCACAGGATTACTTCATCCCCGGCACGCCACGTCCGGCGCCAAGCGCGCCGGCGCGTCCTGCACCAGCCCCGCGCCCGGCTGCCCAACCGGTGCCACGTCCTCTGGTGACGCCGCCAGCTCTGCAATCTCAGGGGGACAACGAACCCAGCTTGCAGGTGCAGCTGCCGCCGGTGCCTGAATTGCCGGCCTTGCCGCGTGGCGTGTCTCCGCCGGCCGCGGTGATCGGCGTGATGGGGGTGCCCGAGGTGATGCGCGCCTCCGCCGCCGCCCAGATGGTGGACCGCATCATCGGCGAACGCCGCGAGAAACTGAATGAGGACGCGCAGAAGGAACAGGCCGCCTGGCGGGACCTGCAGCAGCAGCTTGCCAACCAGCGCAGCACAATGTCGCCCGAGCAGATCCGCACCAAGGAGCGCGAGCTGCAGGACCGCATCACCAACGCGCAGAAGTTGTTCCGCGACCGCAACCGCATCATCCAGGAAGCCGCCCAGGTCGGCGTCGGCCAGATCGAGCGTACCTTGGTTGCGGTGATCCGCCAGGTGTCCGAAAGCCATGGCATGAACCTGGTGCTGCACCGGGCACAGGTGGCTTTGAACATTAACGAATTCGACATCACCGACCAGGTTGCTGAGCAGTTGAACAAGGTTTTGCCATCGGTGGCCATTCCGGCTGATGGCGTTTCTGCTGCGATCGCGGCCCCGGCCGGGCCGGCCGCCGCGCCGGCGGTGGCTCCCGGACCGCGCCGCTAGGCCATGGTGGCCTCACCGACCGCGGGTGATCCGCGTTTCTTTCTCCAGACGGGCCCTCACACGCTGGACCGCATCGCCGCAGCGGTGGGCGCCGTCGTCGAGGCCCGCAACCATGATCTTGTGTTCCGCGGCGTGGCGCCCTTGCAGGTGGCAGGCCCCGAACAGATCAGCTTCCTGGACAACCGAAAGTACATACCAGCCTTGGTGGCAAGTGCCGCCGGCGCGGTGATCGTGCATCCCGACATGCGCGCACATGTCCCTGCGGGGTGCGTGGCGCTTGTCACGCGAGAGCCTTACGCCGGCTGGGCACGGGTGGCGGCCCTGTTTCACCCCACACCCCCCTCGGTGCCCGGAATACACCCCACCGCCGCGATCGATCCAACCGCCATTGTCAATGCCTCCGCGCAGATCGACGCGTATGTGGTCATCGGCCGCAATGTGGAGATCGGCGCCGGCTGTGCCATCGGCGCGGGCACCAGCATCGGAGACGGCGTGCAGATCGGCGCCGCCACCCGTATCGGCGCGCAGTGCACGATCAGCCATGCCGTAATCGGCAAACGTGCCTTCGTGTTCCCCGGCGTGCGCCTGGGCCAGGAGGGCTTCGGCTTTGCCACCGTCATGACGCCTGCCGGGCCATCGCACCTGACCGTGCCGCAGCTTGGCCGCGTGATGATCGAGGATGACGTGGAGATCGGCGCCAACACCACGATCGACCGTGGTTCCGCGCATGACACACGGATCGGTGCGGGCACGCGTATCGACAACCTGGTGCAGATCGGGCACAACGTGCAGATCGGGCGCGCCTGTGTCGTTATTGCGCTGGCGGGTATTTCCGGGTCTGCCGTCCTCGAAGATTTTGTGGTGGTTGCCGGTCAGGTGGGCGTAGCCGGGCACAAACGCATCGGACGAGGGGCACGAATCGGTGCGCAGGCTGGCGTGATCAATGATGTGCCGGCCGGCGAGGAATGGGTCGGCAGCCCGGCGGAGCCGGCGAAGGGGCTCTTCCGCCAGATGATTGCCGTAAGGCAGATGGTGGCGGAACGGGTGGCTGCCCGGTCGGCAAAGGTGAACAATCCGGCTCCGGGTGCTTCCGCCTCAGGACCGGCAAATGAGGCGGGTTCGGACTGAGTGGCCATGGATCTGACTGAGCCAAACAACGAAGACGGCATCGGCGCCGCCACGCGTATCCCGATGATCGATATCGCGCGCATCATGCACGCGATCCCGCATCGATACCCCATGCTGATGATCGACCGCATGGAAGACATCGTGCTGAACGAATCGGCGGTGGGCGTGAAGAACGTCACCGTGAACGAGCATTTCTTCCAGGGCCATTTCCCCGAGCATCCCGTGATGCCGGGCGTTCTGATCATCGAGGCGATGGCGCAAACCTCCGCCGTGCTGGTTGTGGAATCGCTTGGGGCCCATGCGGCGGGGCGGCTGGTTTATTTCATGACGATCGAGAACGCCAAGTTCCGCAGGCCAGTGGTGCCCGGCGACCAGCTCCGCATCCACGTGATACGTGAGCGCCGGCGCGGAAATGTTTGGAAATTCAAGGCTGTGGCGCGTGTGGATGGCATATCCGTCGCTGAGGCGACCTACGCAGCCATGATCATGGACCGATAGGCAATTGATCGGAATTCATCCCCGGGCGATCGTGGCACCGAGTGCTACGATTGGCGAAGGCGTGACCATCGGGCCGTGGTGCCAGGTAGGACCTGACGTTACGATCGAAAGCGGCGCCACCCTGATCAGCCATGTCGTGGCGGACGGCCATACCGTCATCGGCGCCGACGCGCTGATGTATCCGTTCAGCACGATCGGCATGGCGCCGCAGGATCTCAAATATAAAAATGAGCCGACGCGCTGCCGTCTCGGTGCCCGCACCCAGGTGCGCGAACATGTCACCATCCATCGCGGCACCGTGACCGGCTCCGGCCTGACCGAGGTGGGCGACGATTGCCTGCTGATGGCCGGCGTTCACGTGGCGCATGACTGTGTGGTGGGCAACAATGTCGTCGTTGCCAACAACGTGCTGATGGGTGGCCATGTCACGATCGGCGATTTCGCCGTGGTGGGCGGCGGTGCCGCCATTCACCAGTTCACGCGTATCGGTCGCGCCGCGATGATTGGCGGCATGGCAGGCGTCGAGGCCGACGTGATCCCGTTCGGCACCGTGATGGGCAACCGCGCGCATCTCGCCGGGCTCAACATCATCGGCCTCCGCCGCCGTGGCTACGACCGCGCTCAGATCCACGCGGTGCGTGCCGCATTCCGCCTGATGTTTCGCGGTGACGGCGTGTTCTCTGACCGCGTGGAGGAGGCGCGCGCAGCGTTCGGCCACGAGGTGCTTGTCGCCGAGCTTCTGGCCTTCATCGACACGACGAGCCGTCGCGGCCTGATCCGCGCTGCCGCGATCGAGGATACGGATGACGACTCGAACTGATCGGCCGGCCGCCGGCAGACACGCTGCGGCCGATCGATGCGAGTTTGGCTGTGCTTGGTGAAGCCGGGTCCACCGTCGGCATTCTAGCCGGCAGCGGACCGTTGCCCGGCCAGGTCGCCGCCGCAGCCGTGGCCGCCGGGCGCCAGGTTTTCCTGATCGGGTTCGAGGGCTTTGCCGAGGCGCATGTCCTGGCGCCGTATCCGCACGCGATGGTAAGGCTTGGTGCGGCCGGACAGATCCTGTCCCAATTGCGCGCCCATGCGGTGCGCGATCTTGTGCTGATCGGCCCGGTCCGGCGCCCTTCCATGTTCGATCTGCGGCCGGATGCCGAGGGCGTCCGCATCGTGGCCCGCGTGGGCCGGGCCGCGTTCGGCGGCGATGACGGCCTTCTTGCCGCGGTGGTCCGGGTGCTCGCCGAGGAGGGCTTCAACGTGGTGGGCGCCCACGACATTCTGACCGAATCGCTCGGGCCTCGAGGGCTTTTGACGAAAGCCGGGCCGGATGCCCAGGCGCAATCCGATATCGACCGCGGTATCGTGGTGGCGCGTGCACTCGGATCGGTGGATGTGGGCCAAGGCTGCGTGGTGCAGATGGGCATTGTGTTGGCCGTCGAGGCGATTGAAGGCACAGACGCCATGCTGCAGCGCGCCGGCCGGCTCGCGCGCCCGGGACCGGGTGGCGTGATGGTGAAACTGGTCAAGCCCGGCCAGGATCGCCGAGCGGATCTGCCCACCATCGGCCCGGGCACCATCGCCGCCGCCGCCGCCGCCGGGCTGCGTGGGATTGCCTTCGAAGCCGGCGGCACGATGCTCACAGACCGCGCTGCCACCATCGCCGCTGCCGACGCCGCCGGGATCTTTCTGTCCGGTGTGGCGATTACCCCCTGACACAAAGGACAATTCACATGCGCTTCCTGCACACAATGCTCCGCGTTGGCGATCTCGAAAAAAGCGTGGCGTTCTACACCAAGATGCTGGGCATGAAGGAACTTCGCCGCAACGATGTGCCGGACGGCAAATACACGCTCGTCTTCATGGGCTATGCCAGCAATCCTGAGCAGGCCGAGATCGAGCTGACGTACAATTACGGCGTCACCAGCTATGAGATCGGCACCGCCTTCGGCCATCTCGCGCTGGGCGTGCCGGATGTCGCGGCCACCTGCGCGTCGGTCAAGGCCGCCGGCGGCAAGGTGACGCGGGAGGCTGGGCCGGTGAAGTTCGGCACCACCATCATAGCCTTCGTTGAAGACCCGGATGGCTACAAGATCGAGCTGATCCAGCGCAGCTAGCCGCCGATGGACCTGTTCGAGGCGGCGCGCGGGTTCATCCCGGTGCGCCGCCGCGTGCGCATCGGCGTGACGGGCTTGCGGCGGTCTGGCAAAACCTCGCTGCTGACCTCCCTTGCGGTCAATCTGTTGGCGATGGGGCGCGGTACACCAGCGCTTCCGGCTTTGGCGGAGCGCCTGGCCGGGAGACGAATGCGCGTGGTGCTCTCGCCTTCCGGCGCCGGGTCGATGCCGCGCTTCGACCCGGTGGCGAAATCGGCCGCCTTGGCGACCGATCCGCCGGCCTGGCCGAAACCAACCGATGCGGTGAGCCTGCTGGCACTCGATGTCGACATAGATCAATCCAGTCTGTTCTCGGCGCTGCCCCCGCAGATGCTGCGGTTGGAGTTTCTGGACTACCCCGGTGAATGGCTGCTCGACCTGCCTTTGCTCAGCGTCGGTTTTCCGCAGTGGTCGGCTGAGATGCTGCGCCAGTTGGCGCCGTTCGCGGAGGCACACAACTTTCTGGCCTTCGTGCACGGCCTGCCTGCCGGCGTTGCCGCTGATGACGCACTGGTGGCGAGCGGGCACCGGCTCTACGTCGCGTGCCTGCGCGCGCTGCAGGCGCGCGGGCTGTCGCTTCTGCAACCGGGCCGGTTCCTGATGCCCGCCCCCGGTGCGGCCGCTCCCTGGGCCGAATTCTTTCCGATCATCGGTGATGGCCGTCTTGCCCGCCTGATGCAGGACAGGTTCGAGGCCTATGTAGCCGCTGTGAAAGGCGAACTGGCTTCGCCAGGTTTTGCCCGCGTCGACCGTCTGATCGTGATCGCCGATCTCCTGTCCGCGTTGCATGCCGGCCGCGTTGCGTTCGCAGATGCGGCGACCGCACTTGCACGGGTGGCGTCCGCGCTGTCTCAGCGCAAACCGCTGCCCCTGCTGCCGACATGGCTGCAACCCTGGGGCATCGGTCGCATCGCCTTCGTCGCCAGCAAGAGCGATCACGTGGCCTCCCGCCAACGCTCCAATCTGGCGGGGCTGATGGCGAAGCTGATCGGTTCGCCCTCGCACGCCGCGTGGCAGGCCTTTGCGGTGGCGTCCATCGCCTGCACCGAAGATTTCGTTTGGACCTTGGACAACCGGCCGGTCTCGGCCGTGCGCGGCCATGTGGCGGGGCAGGGGCTGGTGCGTTCCTATCCCGGCGAGGTGCCGGACCGCACGCCGGATGCCGGCGATTGGGCGCATCCTTTCCTGTCTCTCCCCGATTTCACCCCCAAGCGCCTTGATCCCGGCGGACGAGGCGCCATTCCTCAGTTGGAGCTGGACCAGATGCTGGTTTTTATGCTGGAGGACATGCTGTGAGCGAAACCCGCGTGGCGCCCCGCATCGAGGTGGAGAACCCGACCGCAGGCCGGCTGAAGCCGGAGCAGCTTCCAATGGTGATGCCGGCAAAGGCGAATGATCGTGGCACGCTTGCCATGGTCGCCTGGGGATTGGGCGTGCTCGTGGTGGGGCTGTCCGGACTTTCGATCGGCAATTTCGTGGCCGACCAGTTTGCGCGCGCGGCCTGGCTGGGATGGACAACGCTGGGTGTGGCTGGCTCGGGTGCGGCCCTGATCGGCGCGGCCGCCTGGCGCGAGATGTCGTTCCTCCACCGTCTAGACGACGTTGACCGGCTGCGGGCCGACCTTGCCGACCCGATGCGCGCCAAACGCGCCGCCAAGGACTGGATCGCAGGTCTGCCGCAGGCGGCGGCGATCCTGCCCGCACTGGACGCGACCGACAGCCCCGAGGCGATCATGGCCCTGCTGCGCGCCGGGCCCGCCCGCGTGCTGGAAGCCGAGGCCCAGGCGCTGGGCCGCAATGCCGCCCTGCAGATGCTGGCGGTGACCGCCGCCATTCCGGCGCCGGCGTTGGATGGTGTGATCGTAACCCTGCGTGGCGTGCGGCTGGTGCGGCAGGTTGCCAGTCTTTATGGGTTCCGGCCGGGAACATTGGGCACGATCGCGCTGTTACGCCGAACATTGCTGTCGGGCGTGTATGTCACCGGGGCGAACATCGCGGTCGACACAGTGGTGAAGGCCGCGATTTCGAACCCGCATCTGCAAACGCTGGCTGGCGATGTCGCCGGCGCCGGGGTGGCGGCGCGGCGCATGGTGGTGCTGGCGCGGGCCACCGCAGCGGCATGCAGCCCTGTAGTGTAGCCTTGAAGAAGGATCGACATGGCTTCCCACGGCTCGAAGACCGTCATCTACACAGCCCTCGCCGGCAATTTGCTCATCGCCGTCTCGAAGTTCGCAGCCGCCTGGTTCACCGGCAGTTCCGCGATGTTCAGCGAGGCCATCCACTCGGTGGTCGACACCGGCAACCAAGGCTTGCTGCTCTACGGAATGCGACAGGCAGCAAGACCCGCCTCGGCCCAGCATCCCTTCGGCCACGGGCTGCAGCTATACTTTTGGACCTTCATTGTCGCGATCCTGATCTTCGGCCTTGGCGCAGGCGTGTCCCTTGTGCAGGGGATCAGCAAGATCATCGAACCCCACCCGATCGAAAACGCTTTTGTGAACTATGTCGTCCTCGGACTGAGCGTTGTGTTCGAGGGCATGACCTGGGTGGTGGCCTTGCGGGCCTTCCGCGTCGGCAAGGGTACGCAGACCTGGCTTAAAGCCATCAGGTCCAGCAAGGACCCCACCATCTTCACGGTGCTGTTCGAGGATACGGCAGCGCTGGCCGGCCTGCTGATTGCGGCAGCGGGAATTACGGCCGGCACTTATTTCAACCTCCCGGTGATGGATGGTATCGCGTCGGTGGTGATTGGCCTGTTGCTGGCGGTCACGGCGGGGCTGCTGGCGTATGAGAGCCAAAGCCTGCTGATCGGCGAAAGCGTGCAGCCACAGGTTCGCGCAAGCCTACGTCGCCTGGCGGAGGCTGAGCCAGGCGTGGTCCGCGTCAACGAGTTGTTGACAATGCACTTCGGTCCGCAGGACGTGCTCGTGGCCCTCAGTCTTGATTTCGAGGATGCCCAGCCGGCCGCATCGGTGGAAAGCACCGTCAGCTGCCTGGAGCGCCGGATCAAGTCAGCGCACCCGGAGGTCACACGCGTGTTCATCGAGGCGCAGAGCTTCGAGGCCAGCCGGCGGACGAGCACCACCTTGATCCCCGACGAAACAGGCTAAAAAATCTCTGGCTCATTGTTTTATTGAGCATCTTTTCCCGATCGGATGATGCTCTAGTGGTTAAGATCTGAGGGAAGAATCCTCAGATCTTAACCACTAGCCTTTAATCTTGTGAGCCAAATTCCCTGACGCTCCGGTAGCAAGCGTCAGGTTTGGACCACTAGATCATGATGCGTTTGGGTTGCTTCACCCAGACGCATAAACATGCTCGATAAAACAGTGCTAGAGCGCCATGATTTTGATTCTACCCAAAATCATCACGCTCTAGTTCATGACGCGTTGGGGTTGCTCCACCCAAACGCATTATGATCTGAGCATTCACCTCACGGGCTGGGGCTGACGATCAAACGTAGTCTGCTGCCTGGGTTGAGGTATTTGAGCGCCACAGCCTGGATGTCGGCAGCACTCACCTGTTCGGTGCCTGGCACCAGGAGGCGGATCGCATCGAATTGTCGTTCGTCCCTATGTGCGCCGGACAGCGTTGCGACCCAATACTGATTTTCCTTCAGCAGCCGGATCCGCCGATCCACGCGCGGGCGTTTTGCACGGTCCAGCTCATCTGTCGAAGGTGGGGCCCTCCGCAGCGCGTCCACAATGCTGTCCAGTTCCGAATAGAAGCGGGCGACCTTGTCTACCGGGGTTTCAACCATCGCCTGCACGAAGCCGAAGCGCTTGAAGACCTCTGATGCGTCGGTCACGGCCGATGGAGAATACGTCACGCCGTCCTGGGATCTCAGCTTGTCGGTGAGGCGTGACTGCAGCACCGCCGCCATCGTCGACAGTGCCCGCTGGGTCTGTGGATCAGCGAAGAAGTCATCCGTGGGCCAGGCTGCCATTGCCACCGCCTGATCGGCACGGCCGCCGTGGCGCACAATGACAGCATCCTTTGACGCTGGCGGAAAATGCATCGCCAGAGCCAGGTTCCCCGGAGGCTGCCGCACGGCACGGCCCGGCAGCGCGCCGAAACTGCGTGCCACCGCGTCGATCGCGCGTTCCACTTCAATGTCACCCACGATGGTCACCTCGATCGGGCCTTCCGCAAAATCCTTTCCGATCAGGGCGGCCAGATCATCGACCGAGGCAGCCGCGAGAGTGGCCGCATCGGGAATGCGCTGCCATCGCGCATCGCCCCCATGAAGGACGGGCGAGGCTGCGCGGCTGAACACGCCGGATGCGGTCGCTTCGAGCTGTGGCAGCTGGTTGAGGAGCGATGCCTTGAGCCGGTCGAACGCGGCCGGGCGCAACCCCGGCTGGGTCGTGGTGGCCTGCAGCAGTTGCAACTGCCGATCCAGATCCGCCGGCCGCGTGGTTCCCGTTAGCACGAACGCGTCGTCGTCGAGCGACTGCCGGACGTCGAGGCGGTTGGCGGAGGTTAGTTTCTGGATGTCGTCGCGTGTCAGTTCTCGTGTTCCGCC
>JBBROR010000125.1:0-9130 GCA_038229175.1 Acetobacterales bacterium
GATTTCGGTGATGACGATGGACCACGCGCCCATCCGACCGCGCTCGACCTCCCATTTCGCACGCACGCGAAACCCGCCGCGGCCGGTTTCATAGGCCTGCAGCAGCGATGCCTTTTCTTCGATCATTGTGCCGCCAGTGGGAAAATCCGGCCCCGGCATATGCGCCATGAGATCGGCGGTGCTGGCGGCGGGATGGCCGATCAGATGCATGGCGGCAGAGCAGACCTCGCCGGCATTGTGCGGCGGGATGGACGTCGCCATGCCCACGGCGATGCCGGCCGCGCCATTGGCGAGCAGGTTGGGAAAGCCGCCGGGCAGCACCACCGGCTCGCTTTCCTCGCCGTCATAGGTGGCGCGGAAATCGACGGCGTCTTCGTCGATGCCTTCCAAAAGCGCCTTGGCGACCTCGGTCAGCCTGCTTTCGGTATAGCGCATCGCGGCTGCGTTATCGCCATCGATATTGCCGAAATTGCCCTGGCCTTCGACGATCGGGTAGCGCGTGGCGAAATCCTGCGCCAGGCGCACCATCGCCTCATAGATCGAGCTGTCGCCGTGCGGGTGATATTTGCCCATCACGTCGCCCACGATACGGGCGCATTTCTTGAACCCGGCGGTGGGGTCCAGCCGCAATTGCTGCATGGCATAGACGATGCGCCGATGCACCGGCTTCAGCCCGTCGCGCACATCGGGCAGCGAGCGGGACATGATGGTGGACATCGCATAGGCGAGATAGCGCTCGCTCAGCGCGTCGATCAGCCGCGTGTCTTCGGTACGGCCGCCTTCGAGGACCTCGTCGCTCATCTGTTCTCCTCTTCTGCCAGGGCTGAAACGAGGTCGTACAGCGCCTCGCGGGGTTGCGGCAACGGCTTATGGTGATGTCCAAAGGCGTCTCGCGCCAGGAAATGGCCGGTCAGCCGCAATCCCTGGGCATACTGCGTCATGTCGCCTTCCCGGTCGGCGCGCAGGAAATCCGGCAATGCCAGCAGCCGGTCGCGCCACACGCCGGCGGCGTTGCGCGAGATGGCGCGGCCGGTGCGCGGGCTGACACCGATCAGGCCGGTGGTTTCGCCCGTCACCGCACAGGACGAGAAATCGAGGCCGTAGCCGAGCGCCGTCAGCAGCGACAACTCCCAGCGGACGAGATCGGCCAGCATGTCCGGCCCCATCGGCAGCCGCGCCAGCAGATGCAGCAGGCCATCGAACACCACGGGCTGCGGCTCGCGCTCGACCAGCGCACCTTCGGCCACCGCGCAGGCCGAGGTCAGCATGGCCAGGAGCAGCCGGTCGTCCATCACGGTGCTGGCGGTGGGATGCACCATCTCTGCCGAGAAGCTGCCGAGCTGGTCCGACAGCCGGCTCACCCAGCGCAACTGCACCAGGTTGCCCTTCTGCCAAAGCGCCGTGCGGCTCCGAGATTGCGCGCCGCGGGCAAGCCCGCGATGGGCCCCGTGCGCTTCGGTCATCACTGTGGCCACCGAGTCGGCCTCGCCAAGCGGGCGGACATCCAGGATGATGCCAGGCGCCTCCCACTCCATTAATGGAGCGGCGGCAAAGGCCGCGGCCTGCGCTGCTCATCGAGCGAGACGAAGACAAAAACCGCCTGCGTCACCTTGATGCTGTCCTGGCTCAGCCGCGGCCGGCGCCACGCCTCGACGGAAATGCGCATGGAGGTTCGGCCGGTGGACAGCAGCTTGGCATACATCGTCACCTCGTCACCCACCGCGACGGGGCTGAGAAAGCTCATGCCATCAACCGCCACGGTGGCAACACGGCCATCGGCGCGCCGATGCGCGAGCGTGCTGGCGCCCAGGTCCATATGCGACATCAGCCAGCCGCCGAAGATATCGCCGTTGGGATTGGTGTCGGCCGGCATGGCGATGGTGCGGATCACCACCTCGCCCTGCGGGCCGTCGAGAGAGTCGGATTCAGTCATTCGAATTCCATGGGCATGGGCATGGCAGCGGGTATGGCAGGCGAACAAGCGGCCCGTGCGGGTCGAGCGGCCGATCTGGAGATCTCACCGGGGATCTTCAAGCCCGATCGCCCGAAGGCGCGCACCTTCCTCGTCCCACCCTGCCCGCTCCTTCACATTAAGGAACAGGTGAACCTTGCGCTCCAGCAACTGCGCCAGACCGGTGCGGGCGCGGGCTCCGATTTCACGGATTCGCATGCCGCCGGCGCCGATCAGGATGGATTTGTGGTTGGCCCGGGCGACATACACGGTCGCCTCGATGCGCACGGAGCCATCGGGCTTTTCCTGCCAGCTCTCGGTTTCCACCGTGGTGCCGTAAGGGACTTCTTCATGGGTTTGCAGGAATATCTGCTCGCGTACCATCTCGGCCGCCAGCAACCGGTCCGGTAGATCGGTGAGGTCGTCCTCTGGGAACAGAAAGGGGCTTTCCGGCATGCCCGCCGCCAGCGCGTCCATCAGGGCGATCACGCCGTCGCCGTTGGCGGCACTCACCATGAAGGTCTCTTCGAAGGTCGCAAGCTTGTTCAAGGTGGCGATCAGCGGCAGCAGACGCGGCGCCGGCACAAGGTCGGTCTTGTTCAACACCAGCCAGGCGCGACCACCGCGCTTGCCCACGTTGGTGGCGATCTCGCACACATGCTCGGTGGCGCCGGATTTGGCGTCCACCAGCAACACGACCAGATCGGCATCCTCGGCCCCGGCCCAGGCAGCGTTGACCATCGCGCGGTCCAGCTTGCGCTTGGGTTTAAAAATACCGGGCGTGTCCACCAGCAGAATCTGTGACTCTTCGCGCATGAGAATGCCGAGCACGCGAAACCGAGTGGTCTGCGCCTTGGGCGACACTATGGACAGCTTGGCGCCGGTCATGCGGTTGAGAAGCGTGGATTTCCCCGCGTTCGGGGCGCCCACGATGGCGGCGAAGCCGCAGCGAGTGGTCATTTCAGTTTTCCCAATAGTTCGGCCGCGGCCGCCTGCTCGGCGGATCGCTTGCTGCCGGCGGTGGCGGTGGCGGTTTTGCCGCCCACCTCCACCGAAATCACGAAAGACGGCGCGTGCGACGGACCTTCCATCGACACCACCTCGTAGAACGGCAAAGGCTGGCCACGCTGCATCGCCCATTCCTGCAGCCCGGTCTTGGCGTCCTTCGGAGGTGCGACCTGGGCCACCATGGTGTCGTCCCACGCGCGCCGCACGAAGCCGCGCGCCACATCCAGCCCGCCATCGAGATAGAGCGCACCGATCACTGCCTCGGTGGCGTCGGCCAGCACTGTCGCCAGGTTGCGCACGCCGGCCTTGCTCTCACTCGGCGCCAGAGACAGGCAGGCCGCCAGACCAAGCTTTTCCGCAATTTCGGCCAACACCGGCTGGGACACCAGAATAGCCAGCCTGCGGCCTAGCCCGCCCTCGTTTTCCCTCGGGTAACGCTCGGCCAGCCACTCGGCGATCAGCAATCCCAAAACCCGGTCGCCCACGAATTCAAGTCGTTCGTTGCTGGCCGAAAACACCGCCTTGCCGGCCCAGTTGTCGAGTGCCGCGGAGCGATGGGTCAGCGCCTCGGACAGCAGTTCAGGTCGCGCGAAACGGTGTCCCAGGATGTCCTGGGCGGACTCGAGGAAGGGCTGAAGGGCCGCGATCAGTTGATCCCCGAGAACAGGCGCGACCAGCGGATCTCGAACGGCCAGTCCCAGAACGCCCACCAGGGCGACGTGCTGTCGATCGAGAAGAAGATGAACTCGGCGCGGCCAACCAGATTTTCCAGCGGAATGAAGCCCACCGCACTCATCACCCGGCTGTCCTGGCTGTTGTCACGGTTGTCGCCCATGGCAAAAACGTAACCCTGCGGGATGGAATATTCCGGCGTGTTGTCGAGCGGCTCGTTATCCGATGCCTTCAGGATCGGGTGCTTCTTCCCGTTTGGCAGCGTCTCGATATACCGCTTCAGCAGCATGCGCGTGCCATCACCCTCAGCCACCGCGTCACCATCGGCCACCCGCACTGTCTGGGTGCCGTTGATGAACAACTGGCCACCGCGCATCTGAATCTTGTCACCGGGCAGGCCCACGATGCGCTTGATGTAGTCGGTGGAATTGTCCTTGGGCAGCTTGAACACCGCCACATCGCCCCGCGTTGGTCCGGTTCCGAAAATACGGCCGCTAAAAAGGTTGGGCGACAGCGGCAGCGAGTATTTCGAATAGCCGTAGCTGTATTTCGACACGAACAGATAGTCGCCCACCAGCAAAGTGGGGATCATCGACCCTGATGGAATGTTGAAAGGCTCGAACGCCACGGTCCGGATGCCGATCGCGATGAGACCGGCATAGACGATTGTCTTGACGTTCTCGAGCAGGGTGCCCGTTTCGTGTTTGGTCATGAAGGAGAATGATCCGGTAAGGTTGCTGCGGATGAAGCCCAGCCCCCAGGCCCTGTCAAGCACGGCCCGGTCAAGCCGGGTCCTCTCAAGCAGAACCCTGTCAGGCAGGTGGCGCGGAGGAGACGGCTGAAATGATAACCTGTGCGTAAGCGTAGGGGTATTCGTCGGTCATTGTGAGATCGATGCGCGCCTGCGAGCCGGGAGGCACAAGCTCCTGCAGCCGCCGCGCGGCGCCGCCGGACAGCTGCATAGTGGGCTGGCCGCCGGGCAGATTGATCACCGACAGATCGGACATGAACACGCCGCGCGCGAAGCCGGTGCCAAGCGCCTTGGCGCAGGCCTCCTTGGCGGCGAATCGCTTCGCATAGGTGCCGGCGCGGTTGCGGCCCGAGCGACGCTCGGCGCGCTTGATTTCGGGCGCCGTGAAAACGCGCGTGATAAAGCGATCGCCAAACCGGGACAAAGCCGTCTCGATGCGGGTGATGTCGCAGATATCCGAGCCAAGTCCCAAAATCATCCGCGCGCGCGCTCCACCGAATGAATGCCCGCTGCGGCGCGCAGCCCCGCTATCACGTGGCTGAGATGGCGGAGGTCGCGCACCTCTACGTCCACCAGAATCTCGAAGAAATCGGCTTGCCGGTTGATGATTTTCAGGTTGGACACAGCGCCGTCCTGCTTGGCGATGGCGTTGGCGACATTGGCCAGCGCGTTGTTCTCGTTGTGCGCCACCACCGAAATCCGGCCGATATGGCCATCCGCCTCTCCCTTCTGCGGCGTGAAGGCCGACGCGTCCCAGTCCACATCGATGAAACGCTCGGGCGTGGCAGCGAAGGTCTCAAGCGTGGGGCAGTCACGGGTGTGGATGGTCACGCCCTTGCCGGTGGCCACGATCCCCACGATGCGATCGCCGGCCAGCGGATGGCAGCAGCCGGCATATTGGATGGCCATGCCTGGCACTAGCCCGGTGATCGGCAGGTGATGGCCGGTGGCCCGGCCCGGCGTGCGCGGCGACATCGACGGCAGCATGCGTGGTGCGCGCGGTGCCTGGCGAAGCTCAGGATAGGCCGCGAGAACCACGTCCTTTGGCCCAAGATTGCCGTTGCCGACTGCGATATACAGGTCTTCGAGGCTGACCTGCTTGAGGATCTTGAGCGCCGGCTCCAGAATTTTTTCGGAACCGTCCACGCCGTCCTGGCGGAACGCCTTTGCCAGCGCGGCACGGCCGGCGTCGCGGTGCACCTGCTTTTGCTGCTGCTGGACGAAGCGCCTGATCCGCGCGCGCGCCTTGCCGGTGACGGCGAACCGCTCCCATTGCGGGCTAGGCGTGCCGCCGCGCGAGGTCATGATCTCGACCTGGTCGCCGTTCTGCAGTTCGTGGCGCAGCGGCAGCAGGCGGCCATTGATCTTGGCGCCCACGCAGGTGTCGCCGACCTGGGAATGCACGGCGTAGGCAAAGTCGATCGGCGTGGCCCCGCGCGGGAGCTGGATCAGCTGGCCCTTGGGCGTGAAGCAGAACACCTGGTCCTGGTAGAGTTCGAGTTTTGTATTCTCCAGGAACTCATCCGGTGTCGAGTTCTCCAGAATTTCCAACAGGTCCTGCACCCAGCGGAACGTCTGCAATTCCTTGGGGGCATCGCCGTCGTCGGGGCCCTTGTAGACCCAGTGCGCGGCGACGCCGTTATCGGCGACGTCCTGCATGTCGGCGGTGCGAATCTGTACCTCGATCTTCTGGTTGCGTGGTTCCCGAAGCGTCACGCCGGTGTGGATGGACTGGTATCCGTTGGCCTTCGGGGTGGAGATATAGTCCTTGAACCGCCCGGCGATGACGGGATATGCGGCGTGAACGGCGCCAAGGGCGGCGTAGCAGGCCTCACGCGTTGGCACCACGATGCGAAACGCCATGATGTCGGACAGCTGCTCGAACTGCACGTTGCGGCGCTGCATCTTCTCCCAGATGGAATAGGGCGATTTCTCACGGCCGGTGACCTCGTTTACGGTCACGCCCTGGTCGGCACACACCCGCGCCAGTTCGTGGCGCACCTCCTCGATGACGTCAGCGCCCTGCCCTCGTAAAAAATTCAGGCGGGCTTGGATGCTGTCAAAGGCCTCGGGATCGAGCTGGGCGAAGGACAGCGTCTGCAGCTCGGTTTTAACCGCCTCCATGCCGATGCGCTCGGCCAGGGGGGCGTAGATCTCCATCGTCTCGCGGGCGATACGCTGCCGGCGATGCGGCTCCACCACGGCGCCCAGCGTGCGCATGTTGTGCAGCCGGTCTGCCAATTTAACCAGCAACACACGGATGTCCTTGGACATCGCGAGCACGAGTTTGCGAAAATTCTCGGCCTGCTTGGTGCGGTCCGATTGCAGTTCCAGCCGGGTCAGCTTGGTGACGCCGTCCACCAGTCCCGCAATCTCGGCGCCGAACTGGCGCTGCATCTGCGACAAGGTAACGGGCGTGTCCTCGATCACGTCATGCAGCAGGCCGGTGGCGATGCTTGCGGTATCCAGTCGGTAGCCCGCGAGGATGTCCGCCACGGCAAGCGGGTGAATGATGTACGGCTCGCCGTTGTCGCGGCGCTGTTTGCTGTGGGCTTCGGTTGCCACCGCCACGGCGCGTTCGATCAGTTGGAGATCCGCCTTCGGATCGTAGGCCCGCATCCGCGCCACCAACGCGGAACCTGCCGCCGAGGATGCGGAAGCACCATCTGGGGCGCGGACAGCGCCGGCACGCCATTCGGCGTGGGCACCAGTCGTCACGTTATCGTCCTGTTTTGAAGAAACTGACCGGTTACAATACACGCAGAGCAGCGCCCGACCAAACCAAGCCACTTTCGGCTCATTCGGACGGACATAAGCTGCTCTTGCACAACTTTGTTCTAAAACACGACTTCCAACCGATTGATCGACATCGGTTGGAACCCACTCTAGCGGCGACCGCGACCGCCAAGCTCGGCTTCGATCGCGGCAGCCATATCCTCCGAAGACAAGTCCTCGCCATCTACCGGCATATGCGACGCCTCATCGGCATCGGAAATTTCCTGCAGGCCAAAGATGTTCTGGTCGGTGGGGATAAGGTCGAGCACCTCTTCGTCCGCCGGCTCCGGCTCGGGCGCGCGCGACAGGGACTTCAGCAGATCGCTGTTGAGCTTCTCAAGCGTGATCGTCTCGTCGGCAATTTCGCGCAGCGCCACCACGGGGTTCTTGTCGTTGTCCCGATCGACCGTGATCTCCTCGCCGCGCGCGATGTTGCGAGCCCGCTGGGCTGCCAGCAGAACCAGTTCGAAGCGATTGGGAATGCGTTCAACGCAGTCTTCAACGGTTACGCGCGCCATGCGGTGAACTCCGGTCAATAAGCATAAATAGCTAAAGGCAACCCCTCATATGATCCGGCCTCGCGGCAGAAGCAAGAGCCTCATGCTGCACTGCGGCTTGGGACAGGCGGCACGGCGCTCAAATTGGGCCAAGTCACAACGAAAGAAGGCGCACGCCCTGCTCCGGAAGCTGCGCCAAAAGCTGCGATACATTGAGGCCGCACCGGGAATGCATCCAGAACGGCGCGATCTCGGCCAGCGGCTCCAGCACAAAGCGACGCAGATGCGCACGCGGATGGGGCAGTATTGGGTCAGGTGCGTCGCGCACCACATCGCCGATGGCGATGATGTCCAGATCCAGCGTTCGCGGCGCGTTCGGATACGGTCTCGTGCGGCCGGCCAGCTCCTCGATCCGCTGCAGACGGCAAAGCAGCACCGCCGGGTCGGCCTCTCCTTGCAGCCAGGCGACACCATTCACGTACGGCGGGGCACCCGGCGGTATCGAGCAGGTCTCATACCAACGCGACATCCTCTGCATCCGCAATCCTGGGATGGCGCGCAGCGCTTCGACGGCGGCCTGGCAGGTGGCGAGAGCCTGCCGCCCGTTCTGATCGGTCAAATTCGCACCGATCGATACGAATACGTGATGGGAATGTGGATTCATCGACGATTCTGGCTTTCGTTGACGGAAGAATTCCGCTTAACGTTTCAGACGCGTGCCAAATTAGGCCGCATTTTTTATCGGGGCCATGGCCGGCCAAATTTTTGAATCCGGTCGACCCAAGGATGAGCATGATGCATTTTCTCCCGACAGAGCGCGTTGCGCTCTTTATCGACGGCGCAAACTTATACTCCGCGTCGCGCAATCTTGGGTTTGACGTCGATTACCGCAGCCTGCTCGACACGTTTCGCAAACGTGCCCATGTGGTCCGCGCCTACTACTATTCCGCCGTTCTGGAGACGGAAGAGTATTCCCCGCTCAAGCCGCTCACCGACTGGCTCGCCTATAACGGCTACACGCTCGTGACCAAGGCTGCCAAGGAATTCACCGACGCCCAGGGCCGCCGGCGGATCAAAGGCAACATGGATATCGAACTGGCCGTCGACATGCTCGAGCTGGCCGATAAGATCGATCACGCCGTGCTGTTCAGCGGCGATAGCGATTTCCGAAGGCTGGTCGAGGCCGTGCAGCGCCGCGGCGTCCGCGTCTCCGTCATTTCGTCGATCCGCACACAGCCGCCAATGGTGGCCGACGAACTGCGTCGGCAGGCCGACCAGTTTATCGATCTCGTTGATATCGCCCCTGAATTTACCCGCCGCCAGACCGAGGCCCGTCCGGCCCGCACGCCGGTGCGCCAGACCCCGGCCGAGCCATACGCCGACGCCGCCGAACTGAGCTGACCGGGTCGCCATGATCGACGCGGTCATTGACGCTGGGATCGGCGCCAGCATCCTCGCACCGGGCCATGACTGCGC
>JBBROR010000126.1:0-9119 GCA_038229175.1 Acetobacterales bacterium
CAACACGGCCGCTGCAAGCGGCACCAGCACGGCCAGGATGCGCCTGGGCGTGCGCAGCGCGGCGGCCAACAGGAGCGTAATGACGAGGCTTCCCGCAACCGACAAGGTAACGGCCTCGGCACGGTAGCTTGCCAGCAGGGCGTTTGACTCCCGCGCGAGATCGACAAAGGTCAGGCCCTGCACAGCAAGCTTGCCGATGGCGACCTCGGCCGCCGCCGAATCCCGCACCGCAGACAGCGGCAGCAGCGCCACATAGCGTGGGCCGTGCTGGATCAGCAGCGTGTCCGCCTGCAAAGCCAGGCTGGTGCCGTCCAGATCGGCGCGGCTCAGCAAGGCCCCCTGCCGCGCCGCCGCAACATCGGCCAGGAACGGGGCAAAGCTTTCGGCCCGGAACGGCGTGCCGATGACGGCCTCGGCCAGATTGGCCGACAGCGTGGCAGCGTCCGGAAGGGCGGCGCGGCGGCTTTCCTGTGCCGCCTGGCTGGGCAGGAAGCGGGCCGGCGAATTGAAGCTGGCGATCAGGCCGGACACCACCAACGGCTGCAACAGGGCGCCCACGCGCGCGCTGGCCTGAAGGGCGGCCTCGCGGCTGTCGGCGTCCAGCACCAGCAGATGGCGGACATCGGGTGCGCCAAGCTCGGCCCGCAGCCTGGCATCTACGGCAAGGTCGGCCTGCGGGATGGGGCTCATGCTTGCAAGCTGGTCCTCCCAGAACGGGCCGCGATGCAGGGCAAGCGACAGGCCAGCCAACAGCGCCATTCCCAGCACCGCCCATCGCAACGCCGGGCCATGCCGCATCAGCACCAGCACCGGCCACGCGAAGCCCACGCCGCCGATCGCTGAAAAGCCGCGATCGAGCAGGTCCGGCAACACGAAGCGGGTGACGGCCAGCGCCACGACGAGCCCGGCGATGGTGAACAGGCCCAGCTGCGCGAAGCCGGAAAAGCCAGAGAACAGCATGGCGCTGAAGCCGCACACCGAGATCAGCATACCCAGCCGCAGGATGGACCACACGCGCGGCAAGGTGGCACGCGGGCTTTCGCCGGGGCGGGTCTGGGTGAACAGATAGATCGCGTAATCCACCGCCTCGCCGATCAGCGTGACGCCGAAGCCCAGGGTGATGCCGTGCACGTAGCCAAACGCGAGGCTCACCGCCGCCACACCGGCCAAGGCCCCGCTGGCCACCGGCAGCAGCGCCAGACCGAGCACGCGCGCCGAGCGATAGGCCAGCAGCAGCACCAGGGCCACCAGCACGGTGGCGATGGTGGAAAACAGCTCCGCGTCGCCCTTGATGCGATCGCGCGACTGTACGGCGAACACAGGCGGCCCGGTGGCGACCAACCGGGCGCGCGCCGCGTCCGGCAGGGCGGCGAACGCGGCGCGGATGGCACCAAGGGCCTGTTCCTGCGCGTCGATGTCGAACCCGGCGGCGCGGGTGGACACCATCAGCAGCGCGGCGCGCCCATCTCGCGTGACCCACACGCCATCGCGGGTGGCGGCATGGGACTGGCCGGCCAGCGACTGGATCAGGCCCAGTGCCTCGCCTGTCGGATCAGACGGCAGCGCGCGCTTGATGAGCAGGCCCAGATCGGAGCCGAGCAGCCGCAGATCCTCGTCCAGCGCGCGGCGCAGGCCTGGGGCGGTGAAGCGGTCCGGTTCGACCGCCGGGCTCAGCAGGTAGCGGTGGCCCCAAACCAGATCGCGCTCGCGGCCCAGGGCGCTTTGATCGCCATTGGCCACGAGGGCGAATTGAGGGTCACCGCGCAGCTTTTCGGCCAGAGTCCGGCTGAGCGCTGTGGCGCGCTCTGGCGCCTGTGCTTCGATCAACACCAGAACAAGCCGGGACACCACGCCTTCGCGGAGCTGGTCCACCAGGATCTGCTGTGCCGGCCGCGGCGCGCGCGGCAGGAAGGCCTGCATGTCGGTGGTAAAATGGGTGCGCGCGACAACGCCGGCACACACGGCAAGCCCCAGCAGCCAAATTGCAAAAACCCAGCGCGAACGCGTCACGGAGCGTCCGGCGTGATGATCGTCTCGGTGCGGTCGCCATCGGTCTCGATGGTGTCGATGCGCAACAGCACGCCACCGCTGCCGGCGATGCGGATCTCGCGCACAAGCTTTTGCATGCGGGCATCGCGCGGGCGCAACGTCAGCGTCCAGGCACCGGCGACACCTTCGAGAGAAACGTCATAATAGCGCTGCAACGCTGGAAAATCACCAGCCAAGGTGGCGCGCAGGCCTTCCACCAGGGCGCCGATCTCAGGGTAGTCGGCCAAGCTGATCGTCTGGCTCGCCTCCCCTTCCCGCTCGATCGTCACGCGGCCACCGATGAGGGCGAGGCGGGCGGGGCGTGGTTGCAGGGTCTGCTTTTCCAGCCGGTCCGGCGCGGTGTAGCGAAGCACGCCCGACGATCGCAGCGGCGTGGCCACCATCTGCAGGTGCCGGCTCTCGGCAAATCGGGCCGTGCCGCCGCGGTTTTCGGCCAGAAACGCCATCACCATCGGCAGCGACCACTCTGCATTGGCAGTATCGCGCTCGGCGCGAGCCGGGGTCAGCAGAAGGGCCAGCACCGCCGCCGCCGATGCAAGGCCTGCGAACCTACGCCCAGAAATCATAGAAATTGAACCAGTTATAGGGAGCCTCCCGACAATGGAATTCGAGCAGCGCCACGTAACGCCGCATGGTGGCTGCAACGTCTGTGGGGTCGCCAAGATCCTCGAACACCACATCGTAGCGACGGCCGCCACGATAAAGGCCCAGCATGAACACGACGGGAGCACCCATCAGCGCCGCCATCCGGAACGGCCCTACCGGAAACCAGGCCGGGGCGCCGAGAAAATCGATGCGCACCCGGCCCTCGTCGCTGATGCTGCGGTCAGGCAGGACGCCCACGAGATGGCCGTCCGCCAGCCGATCGCGCACCGCCAGCATCGCCTGCGGCCGCCCCAGCGAGATGATCTCAAGCACGAGGGCGGGGTTGATGGCGCCCAACACGGTGCCGGTCTTTTTCGCGTTGTCCTCGTACATCACCAGGCTGATCGGTGCACAAGCGGTTGCATGACCGGCCGCGCGCGTCACCTCGAAGCTGCCGAGATGCGCGCCGAACAGCAGAAGTCCCTGCCCATCCGCCCGCAGAAATTCGATCAAACGGCCACCCCGGACGTGCACATCGAAATGCGCGTGCTGGCCATTCAAAAGATAGATGCGGTCCAGCAGACATTGGGCGAAGCATTGGCAGTGCCGCCAGCCATCGACGAAGCGGGCGGGACGGCCGAGCGCGCGGGGCAGATAGTCGCGTGAGGCCCGCTGCCAGTGCGACGGCACCAACATGAAGTAGGCGCAGGTGGGTATCAGCAGCGCGCGCATCAGGGCTCGGCCAAGGTGCAGCGCCAGCCACACGCCAACACGGATGGCCCAGACGGAGCCACGCTCGCGCTGTTGTGTCCAATTCGCCCGATCCTGCATGGCCGCGCTTATGACGGAGCCGGCAGCGTCGCGCCAGATGGGTGGAAGATGTGGGCCTGGGACACCACCAGGAGCGCACCCGTCATCATCTTCTGGTCCGTCCCGTCGAGCAGGCAGGTGAAGCGGATCGTGTCTGGCGCGGTGACACACCACTCGATCGCCACTGCATCACCGGGGCGCACCGGGTGCAGGAACTTCACCGCACTCATCCCCCGGCAGCGCATGCCATGCACGCGGCCAATGGTGGCCACAACCGCGCGCAGCAGGCAGGCACCGGGGATGATGGGATAACCGGGGAAATGCCCCACCGAAGTAGGATGGCGGGTTTCGAAGACCTGCACGGCGCGGTGCATCGGCGGCGTTGGAATCAACTCTCCTGGTCCTCACGTTGCAGCTGCCAAAGCGCAGCCTGCGTGAGCTTGCCGAGCGGGTTGCGCGGCAGGGCCGGCACCAGATGCAGGCGTCGTGGCAGGAAGACCGGATCGATGCGCAGGCGCAGATGGGCCAACAGCCCGGCCTGGGTGCGGCCGGGTGCCACCACGTAGGCTTCCAGGTACTGCCGCCCAAGCTGTGAAACGCCGGCTGTGACGAAGACGCCGTCCGCCACGCCATCGATGGCACAAAGATGCGCCGCAAGGGCTGCCAGCGAGCTGCGTTTGCCCGCGATGTTCACAAGGTCGGTGCTGCGGCCGAGCAGACGGAAATGCCTGCTGTCGCGCAACTCGATGATGTCGGCGAGCCCTGTCTCGCAGCCGTGGCTGGTGGCCCATGTGGCGCTGCCGTTCTGTCGCAGGCTGAAACCATCGAGGCAACGCCATTCGTCGCCGTGCAGGGTCCGCCGACTGGCGAGCTGGCCGATCTCGGAGCAGCCATAGATCTCATGGACAGGGGCCGCGAAACCCTCCTCGGCCGCGATGGCCAGCGACGGTTCCAGGGGCGCTGTGGCCGACAGCACCAGATCCAGCGTCGGCAGCGTCGGCTGCGTCGATAGCGTCGATAGCGTCGATAGCGTCTGGCTTTCGGCCAGCAGCAGCTTCAGATGCACGGGTGTAGTGACCAGAATGCGCGGCGGCGGCACCTTCGACAGCACGGCGATGATGTCGTGCGGAAAGAACGGCCGCTCCGCCTGCAGCACGAGGCCATGCTGGAGCGCCAGCATGATCAGCGATTCCAGTCCGTAGCTGTGCTGATGCGGCACCGTGCCGACAAGGCTGGCACCAGGCGGCGCCCCGATCTCGCGGCCAGCCGATAGGGCGCTGGACACCAGCAGACCCCAGCTGCGCGGATATGGCTGCGGCTGCCCGGTCGAGCCGGAGGTGAACAGGATTGCTGCCAGGTGATTGGCGCCAAACCACGGCGAGACGCGCCGGTGGCTGCCCTGCGGGGGGAGTTTGGGATAGTCCAGACACGCCAACCCATCCGGCTGGGCTGTGTCGGTGAGGCACAGCGCGTCGGGGTAGCCCGCCAGCACCGCGTGCAGCACGGCCGGGATGTCCGAGGGTGGCAGCAGCGTGACGCAGCCGCGGCTGAGAGCGGCGGCGAAGCCCACGGCGAAGCGGTAGCGGTCCTGGCAAAGATTGGCGATAGGCTTTCCGGCCGGCAGGGCTTCGGCGAGGCAGGCCACGTCATGCAGGAAGCGGCCGACGGACAGGGTTTGCACGCCGCGGCGTGCAAACGGGCGGGTTGCCTCGTCGTGGCGAAGCAACCGCAGCGCCGGGCCGGTCATGGTTGCTGCCCACGCAAGGGCGCGCGGAACTGGGCGGCCATGTGGCGCAGGCGCGCCAGCGTGCCGGTCTGCCCCTGCGGCCTATGGATGCCGTGCCGGACATGGCGATAAGTCAGCTCGGCAGCGAACATCAGCGCCACCAGGGGAAGCGTCAGCAGATTCAGGAACACCTGCCACCATTGCAACGGCGCCACCAGGAACAGCAGCAGCGAGATGGCGAGTTGGAGCACGAAAAACACGCACCAGGCGATCGTCACGCGCCGCGTATAGGCCATCAGCACGTCGTTGAGGGGCCCGCGCGCGCGGGCGGCAATGCGCGTGATGATCGGTGTGCGACCGGGTGCCAACGAGGCCGCAAAAACCGCGAACAGGCCGAGATAGATCAGCAGATGCGGGATCGCCGAGGCCGCCACGGGCCCGTCGATGCCACGACGCCAGATAACGAACGTGATCACGCCCGCCGTGCAAGCCCACAGCCAGCCCGCCAGGCGCACGGCGCCGCCGCGCCATCCGAGCAGCGAAATTGCCTGCCCGCCGACAACCCAGCCCAACGCTGCGGCCTGTGCTGCGACGAGCACGCCCGCCAATGCCACGCCGCGATGGGTGGCCAACGCCAGATGCGCCAACACGGGCGCTGCAGCCAGGCAAAGCATGGCCGCGACAACCAATACCTGGCGGCCGCGTTTTCGCATCATCCCCGCCTGCTCTGAATCTCGCGGGACAGCCGGCGCAACGACTGAAAAATGGCCATGTTGTTTTCATCATCGGCGCGCAGCTTGACGCCGTAGGTTTGCGACACCGCCAGCGCCACTTCGAGGATATCGATGGAATCCAACCCCAGTCCCTCGCCGAACAGCGGGGCGTCCGGGTCGATCTCGGCGAATGTTGTCTCGAGATTGAGGGTCTTGACGATCAACGCGGCAAGCTCCGCCTCGTCGTGTGTCTGCTCGGTGGCGCGCATCACGTGGCCACCTTGTCGTTTGGACGCCTGTGCATGTGACCAGCCACCGTTTCGCTGCCTTTGTCGTTATATCAAGCTGCCAGAGGCAGGCGCATCGCCGCAAGGGGCGCGCGCCATCGTGCCGAAGCTTGAAATGACGTCAGGTGCAGAACGATTCCTGCCGGAAAATGTTCCCAGGCGGCACGGCGCCCGGAAATCCGCCCTGGTTTTTAGAAGGTGAGGCTGTGCTTGACCAGCAGAGACGCGAGCGTCTCGCCGGCCATGCCGTGCAGGTTGGCCACCTGGATGGCGTTTCCACCGATATTGGCAAACACCTTCAGATCGCCGCCGACGTTCTGCTCCGAAAAGTTGGCGATGCCAACCATAGCGGCGATGGGGTGAAGGTCCAGCACATCGCCGAACAGCGTCGAGAAATCCAGAACATCAACGCCGCTGGCCACGCCGGGAGACGTGCTCACGGCCTGCACCTGGTAGGTGTTGTAATAGCCGCCAGACACGATGGTGTGGCCCGCGCCGGCCTCGATTAGGTTGGTCCATCCGTTCAGATGCACGTTAGCAGTGCCCTGGTGGGTGATGACCGTGTTGGTGTTGCCCCAGGCCGTGATGTCGTTGCTGCCGTTGCCGGTGTCGACGATGTTGCTGCCGGCGCCCGCCATGATGACGCTGTTGCCGGCGCCCGTGGTGATCACGTTGGTGTAGCCAGCGGCCGTGATGGTCTGATTGCCGGCGCCGGTGTGGATGATGGTGTTGCCCAGGGTGCCGCTGACGATGTTGTTGCCGGTGCCTGTGAAATGGCCCAGCGCATCCACGCCCAGCTTGATCACATCGTTGTAGCCGTTGACCGCCACGATGTTGTTGCCGCTGCCGAGCGTGAGGATCAGCCCGCCATTGTCACCGTCGATGGTATGATCGCCGTCCGCACCGACGACCGTGTTGGAATAGCCTGCCAGATGAACGACCTTGGTGGCCGGGGCGAGCGTGATGTTAACGCCCCAAAGGGTCTCAGTGATGACCGTGGGCGCAATGGGCGGCGCCGGCGCCACGGGCGGCACAGGTGGAACAATGCTGCTGCCCGAAAGCACGATTTTGGTGCCGCCTGCCCCGTCGGGCACAGCCTTGAGAGCCTTTCCGAACGGCGCTGTGACGGTTGCAATCAGCTCGCCATCCGGTTTGGTGACCACCAACTGGCTATTTGCGAACTTGATGACGTAGCCTGCACCCTCGGCAATGTCGACGCTGTCGTCGACATTGAAGGACGCGCCGAGATTGATCGTGGCGTAGCCGGCCAGCCCGCTGATGGTGGTGGTCCCGTGGGAGATGTCAAACACATCGTTGAAGCCGTGCGCCGTGAGTTTGGCGGTGCCGCCCAGGATCGTGATACGTGCCGATCCGTAGCCGATATCGACGGTGTTGGTGCCGTAGCCTAGCGTGGCGCGGTTGTTGTAGCCGCCAAAAAGGATCGTGTTGATCCCGTTGCCTACCACAACCTCGGCGTTCCCCGCACCGCCGGAAACCTTGTTGTCGCCGTTGCCGAGGTGGATGTAGTTCCCGTAGGCACCCAGATCCACGAAGTTCGTCCCATCGCCCAGCGTGACGGTGCTATTCCCGACAAAGCCGGTGACGACGTTGTTGCCGTCAAGGTCGCTCACTGTGACATGCGCCTGGCTGACGCCTGCATTGATGGTGTCGCTGCCGCCGTTGCCGCGGACGGTGTTCGCATACCCGCGCGCGGTGATCGTCTCGGACAGTCTGGTGCCTTCGATCACGGCACCCCCGAACGCGGGGCCCACGATCGGGCCACCCGTGTTGCTGGAGCCGGACAGCGTGATGGCGGGCGCATCGACCACGTTATCGAAGCCGCTCAGATAGACCGTGCTGTTGTCGTGGCCAAGCTGCACATAGACCGGCCCGCTGGCGGTGTCGCCCAACTGGTCTTTGAAGCTGACGTTGAACGTGGCGTGGGTATCGCCCAACGCTGAGGTGTAGGTCACCTTGCGGGTGGTCGGATCGAAGATTGCCCCCGGCGAGGCACCGGTCAGCGAGACGACGTCGCCCGCAAGGCCCGGCGTGATCGATCCCTTGATGATGTTGGTGAGATCAAGGGGAGTAGCCGGCGGCGCCACGATCGTGAGTTTCGATAACGTCGGACCAGGATCGACCGTCACCGATACGGTGCCAGCGGCCGTGTGGCCCACCGGATCGGCGATGGTGTAGACGAAGCTGTCCGGGCCGGTCGATGGCGCCGCGTAGGTGACACTGCCGAGAGACAGCGTCGCCAGGCCGGTGACCCCGGTGATCGTGTTGTAATCGGTGGGCAAGGCCGGCGTGACCAGTCCTTGCAGGAAGGATGTCACGTTGACCGTCTGGTCATGGCCAACGACCAGCGTGCCATTGGCGGCAACGGGAAGATGGACGTCGAACGTTATCAGCACCGACACGGTGGAGTTCGGCGGGAAGAGAAGATTTGATTCGTTGAGCCAGACGGAGTTGGCATCATGCCCCACATCGGTCTGGTTAAAGCCGTTCTCCGGCGCCGACAGCAGGACAGCCGACAGGATCGGCGCGTCGGTGGCCGATCCTGATATCAGTGGCCCGTTGAAGAGGCTGTTGCTGAAGGTGACATTGGTCGAGAAGTTGACATCCAGCCGTTCCTGGTTTGGAGCAACACGGGTGAGGGTGAAGCTGTAAAGCCCCTGCGCCCAGGTGAACGGAGTGCCGTCGGCCAGAAATGGCGCCTCGCCCAACCCTTCGCCAGTGTAGATGGCACCAAACTTAGGATACCAGTATTTTGCCGTGACAAGCTGCTGGTCCCAGCTCAAATTCGACATAACACCCTCCAACGCACCCGTTTGGGAGCAGCCCAAGTTACAGTTCGAACTCGTCTCGAGCTCAGTCATTCACACGCGCTTGTGATTAGCCATGTTCGGCAACCAGAGTCGATACAAAATACCGGTCGGATTTGCCTCA
>JBBROR010000127.1:0-8989 GCA_038229175.1 Acetobacterales bacterium
ACTAAGCGTACGGGAAAATCCATAGGTGATCACATAGGTGTGCAAAGGCAGCCACAAGGCCTGGTCGCTGATGATGCGGATGGCGCGAGAGTAGAATTGCCGCCGCTTTTCCGCGCTGGTGGTGGCGCCGCCCTGCTCCACCAGGCTTTGCAGTTCGGGGATGCGGGCATAGTCGTTGTCGCCGCCCCCGAAAAAATACGGCAGGATCGCTGAGACATCGTTGATGGAATAGCTGCCCCAACTGCCCATGAACAGCGGCGCGGTGCCGGCTGCCGCGCGGGCGATCGCCTCACCCAGTGGCAGTTGCGAGATTTTTGCGCGAATGCCGACAGCGGCAAGATTGGCGGCGACACCCTCGGCATATTGCGGCAGCACGTATGAGACGATCTCGGTGTCGAACCCGTTGGGAAAGCCTGCCTCCGCCAGCAAGGCGCGGGCGCGCACGGGGTCGTAGATACGGCGATCGGTGGCGCTTTGGTCGCAGCCGAACTGGGTTGGAAAGCACGGAGCATCCAACACGCGGGCGCCCACGGCAAGCAGTGCGCGGCCGAGCGAGGCGCGGTCGATCGCCATCATGACGGCCTGGCGCACTTTCAGCGATTTCATCGGACCGAACGGATCGCTGCGCCCGGCGGCGTCCAGCGACAGGTAGCCCAGCCGCATGCTTTCGACGCGTTGTTCCTGCAGCGCCGGGTTGGCGGCGATGACGGCGGCCTTCTCTGGCGGAAACGACCAGATCCAGTCGGCCCGGCCGGACAGCAGATCGTCCAGTTCGGTCGTGACATCGCCGCCCTGGCGGATCACGATATGCGCGATTGCCGGCCGGCCTTTGGGACCTTGTGGGAAATAATTCTCGTAGCGATCCAACAGGATGCGGTCTGGCGTGGCCTCGATGATGCGATACGGGCCAGTGCCGACCGGGGACGCCGAAAACGCGCTGGAGCCCACGCGGGTGCGATAGCCAGAGGGCAGAATGGGCATTGCCAAGGCCATGTATTCGAGCGCCGCGGGGAATACCTGCTTGAGGCGGATGCGCACGCGCAGCTCATCCATCTTCTCGGCGCCGGCCAGCCAGACGAAGTTGGAAGGAACCGCCACCAGCGGGTCCGTCATGGCCTGCTGCACGGTATAGACCACGTCGTCAGCAGTGAAGCGCTCGCCATTGTGGAACGTCACGCCCGGGCGCAGCTCGAATTCCAGCGTGGTCTCGTCGATATATTTCCACGACAGCGCCAGCAACGGTTTGAGCGCGAAGCTTTCAGGGTCGCGCGAGATCAGGCCGTCGAACACCTGGTGCGCCAGCACCAGGCCGTTGCGCAGCGGATTGTGATACGGGTCGGCATCCAGCACCGCCTCGCGCCAGGAGATGCGCAGCGTGTCGGCCGATTTCTGGGCGAACGCCGGCGCTGCGGCCAGCAAGGCAAAGATCAGCAGCAGCGAACGCAGCAACATGGCCTCAGCCCATCGTGGCGTTGAATGCCCCGCCATCGAGCAGCAGGTTCTGCCCCACGATGAAGCCCGAATGCGCGCTGCACAGGAAGACGCAGGCGGCACCGAACTCGGCGGGAATGCCAACCCGCCCGGCCGGGCTGGATTTGGCGCGCTCCATCAGCATCGTGTCCACGTCCTGGCCGGCGGCTTCCGCTGCGGCGCGGGCGTTGGCGCGCAGGCGGTCGGTGAGGAACGGGCCGGGCAGAAGGTTGTTGATGGTCACGTTGTGCCGCGCCACCTGCCGCGCGAGGCCGGCGGAAAATCCGGTGAGCCCGGCGCGGGCGCCATTGCTCATGCCCAGGGTGGGAATGGGGGATTTCACCGATCCCGAGGTGATGTTGACGATGCGGCCGAAGCCGCGGCCGATCATGCCGTCCACCACCGCCTTCATCAGGAAGATCGGTGTCAGCATGTTGGCATCGAGTGCCGCGATCCAGGCGTCGCGGTTCCAGTTGCGGAAATCGCCGGGCGGCGGGCCGCCGGCGTTGTTGATGAGGATGTCCGGGTCCGGGCAGGCGGCAAGGGCCTGGGCGCGACCGGCCTCGGTGGTGATATCGCCGGCGACGGTGGTGACGACCACGCCGGTGGCGGCGCGAATGGCAGCGGCTGCTTCCTCCAGGGTGGATTCCGTGCGCGCGGTGATGGTCACGGCCACGCCCTCCTGCGCCAGGCCCATCGCGCAGGCAAAGCCCAGTCCCTTGCTTGCGGCACAGACCAGAGCGCGTTTGCCTGAAAGCCCGGTTTCCATCTTGAGTGTCCTGTTCAGCTGATCGAGAGGAAGGCGGCGCGCTGTGCCGCGGGAATGGGAGTGGGCTTCATCGTGGCGCGCCTGACATAGACGTGCACGAAGAACCCTTCTGCTGACGCAATATTGTCATCGGCCCGAAACACGGCCGATGCATAGCGCACCGAGCTGTTGCCCAGATGCGCCACACGAACGCCCACGGTGATCGGTGACGGGTAGGCGATCTCGCTGCGATATCGAAGGTTCGTCTCCGCCACCACGCCCACGATCTCGCTGGAACCCATTTCCAGAATACCGTTCTGGATGAGAAAATTGTTCACCGCCGTGTCGATCCAGGAATAATACACCACGTTGTTGACGTGGCCGAACACGTCGTTGTCCTGCCAGCGTGTGGTGATGGTCTGGAAATAGCGATAATCCGCCCGCGTGCTGGGGGCCGGTCGTGGTTTCGGTTCGGTCATGAGCAGCCTTTGCCGTTTTGGATTGAACAGGGTTTGCGCAGCCCCGTCCACCGGGCTAGACCGGCGCCTGTCTCAAACAGGATTGCTGCAGATGCGAACGCTATGGCGTGCCTGTGGCCTGGCCGCCTTGGTCTGGCTGCTTTCGGCTGGACCGAGTTTGGCCCACGCCATCCTGGTGGAGAGCGCGCCCGTCATCGAGGCCCAGGTTTTACCGGGCGACATCGCCATTCGGCTGCGTTTCAACAGCAGGCTCGATCGCGGCCGCTCACGACTGACCTTGATCCGCGCCGATCGCTCGACGCGGATTGTGCCGATCGCACCCGAAGGCACCGACGACCTGCTGCTTGCCACCGTGTCGCTCTCGCCCGGTACATATATCGTGCGCTGGCAGGTGCTGGCGATCGACGGCCACATCACGCGCGGCGATGTGCCGTTCACGGTGGCGAGGTAGCATGCGCCTTCTTGTCGATCTGTTCGGCTATCTCAGCATCATTATCCATGGCCTGACCATCGTGGCGCAGTCCATGGCGCTGGGCGGCGTGCTGTTCCTGGTGTTCCTCGCACTGCCCCTGGCACATGCCATCGGCCCGCGCGTGGCCGCCGACACCGCCCGCATCGCGGCATGGTCGGCGTTGGCGCTGATCGTGTCCGAAGCGGCGACGGTGGCGCTGCAGGCAGCGGTGCTGACCGACACGGTGGATCTTTCGCTGGCCGATGCGTTGGGCGCCAGCTCGGCGATTGCGGGCCTGATCAAGATGGCCTGCGGGGCGGTTCTGGCGGCCCTGCTGTTCACCCTCGGCACCACCGCGCCCCGTGGATTGCTGCTGGGCGTGGGCTTGGTCGAGCTGATGGCGGCCACGCTCACCACCCATGCCGCAGCCCGGCTGGATGACCGCGCGCTGCTGCTGGCTGTGGCGTTGCTGCACCAGTTTGGCGCCGCGATCTGGATCGGTGGAATTCCGGCCTTTGTCTCGGCGTTATCGCGCGTGACCGACGGTGAGGCATGGCGCGAAGTCGGTGCACGGTTTTCGCGCATGTCGTTGATCGGGGTGGGCTGCATCGTCGTCTCGGCGGCCGTGATGTCGGTGCTGTATGTGGGCGCACCCGATGCCCTTTATGGCACCGCGTATGGCGTGATGGTGGGTGCGAAAGCCGCGATGTTCCTCGCCCTGTTGGCCTTGGGATATGGCAACGCACGCGTGGTGGCGCATCTGCGCGCCAATCCTGCCGCGCCCGTCAAGCGCATGAAGCGCTTTGCGGAGGTGGAGATCGGCATCGGCTTCAGCCTGTTCTTCGCCGCGGCCTCGCTGACCTCGGTGCCCCCCTCGGTCGATCTCACGGCCGATCGCGTGACGTGGCATGAGGTGGTGGAGCGCAACACGCCGGTGTGGCCGCGCATGGTGTCACCGCAGCATGATGTGCTGGCGCTGCCGGCGTTGCAGGCGCAGCTGGATGCGGAGGCGGCGGTCAATGCAACCAAGGCGCCCCCGGCCTTCGTGCCTGGTGGCGGAGAGTTGCCGGTGCGCAATGCGGCCGATATTGCGTGGTCGGAATTCAACCATCACTGGGCCGGCGTGTTCGTGGTGCTGATCGGCGTGCTGGCCTTCCTCAACCGCGCCGGCCTGCGCTGGGCGCGCAACTGGCCGTTGGTGTTCCTGGGCCTTGCGGTGTTCCTGTTCCTGCGTTCGGACCCCGAAGTGTGGCCGATGGGCGAGGAAGGCATCTTCGAAAGCCTGCGCGACACCGAGGTGCTGCAACATCGCTTCTTCGTTGTCCTGACAGTGATGTTCGCCTTCTTCGAATGGCGCGTGCGCGTCGGCGGGTGGGACAACAAGCGGGCGAAATTGGTTTTTCCCCTTGTCTGCGCCGTGGGCGGTGCTGCGTTGCTGACCCACAGCCACGCCATCGCCAACGTGAAGGAAGCGCTGCTGATCGAGCTGACGCACACGCCGCTGGCCTTGGCCGCCATGGCCGCCGGCTGGTCGCGCTGGCTGGAGATCAGGCTCGATGGACGCGGTGGCCGGGTGGCCGGCTGGATCTGGCCGCTGTGCTTCGTGTTGATCGGCGCGTTGCTGCTTCTCTACCGCGAGGCCTGAAGCGGGAAAACGCGGGTCTCGCCGAAGCCGAGAGTGGTGAAGGTGTGCGGCGCGATACCTGCCGCCGGCAAGGCTTCATCAAGTTCGATCAGCGGCGCGTCGATGGCTTCGTCCGTCAGTTGAAACGTGCCGTAATGCATTCCAACCGACTGCCGGGAGCCGAGATCGGCATGCGCCTGCACGGCCTCCGCGGGATCCATATGCACCGGGCTCATGAACCAGCGCGGCGCGTAGGCCCCGACCGGCAACAGCGCCACATCGGGCGGGCCGAGCCGGTCCTGGATCTGGCGCCAATGCGGCCCTGCGCCGGAGTCACCAGCGAACAGGACCTGGCTGCCCTGATGTTCGAGCATGAAGCCGCCCCACAGCGTCTGGTTTCGGTCGAACGGCGTGCGCGCGGTGAAATGTCGCGCAGGGGTGCATGTGATTCGAACCTGTCCATTCTGGGTGTGATCCCACCAGTCGAGTTCGGTGGCGGTCATGCCGAGCTTCTTGAGGGCGGGCCCGTTGCCCAATGTCGTCACCACCGGCGGAGCGTGCAGGGCCTGCAACTGCCGCAGGCTCGGCAAGTCCATGTGATCGTAATGATTATGCGTCAGCAGCACCAGGTCCGGGCGCGGCAGATCACCCAGCGCGATGCCGGGCTGCCGCACCCGGCGAGGACCGAGCCAGGGCACGGGTGAGCAGCGTTCGCTGAAGATGGGATCTGTCAGGATGACCATCCCATCGAGGCGTATCAGAAATGTGGCGTGCCCGATGAAGGTGATCGCGGCCGTGCCCGGTGCCACCTTGTCGGGGGGTGGTGCGAATGTCGGGTTCGGCACGAAGCGCGGCCATTTCGCGGGTTTTGCCTGCATCCGCCAGCGCACCACGCTGCCCAGGCCGCGTGTGTCTCGAAGACCACCGGGATTGAAGAATTTCGAGCCGTCGCAGTGGTCTGAAATTGGATGCATGTCAGAGCGTGGCACGCAGCATCCGGCGGAGTTCGTATTTTTGGATCTTGCCTGTCGCGGTCTTGGGCAACGTGGTGAACGTGATCCGTTTCGGCACCTTGAACCGCGCCATGTTCTCCCGGCAGAACGCGATGACCTCCGCTTCGGTGGGCGCCTCGACGCCGGGGCGCAGGGTGACGAAGGCGTGTGGCACCTCCCCCCATTTCTCATCGTTTTCTGCCACCACGGCGGCTTCCATCACCAGGGGATGCTTGTAGAGCACCTCCTCCACCTCCAGCGACGAGATGTTCTCACCGCCTGAAATGATGATGTCCTTGGAACGGTCCTTGATCTCCACGTAGGTATCGGGATGCATCACGCCGAGATCCCCGCTGTGGAACCAGCCGCCTTCGAAGGCGGCCAAGGTGGCGCTGGGGTTTTTCAGATAGCCCTTCATGACGGTGTTGCCACGCAGCATCAGCTCGCCCATCGTGGTTGCGTCGTGCGGCACGATGTTCATCTGCGCGTCCATCACCTGTGCATCGTCGGCCAACGGATGCGGCGCGCCCTGGCGGGACAGGAAGCGGGCGCGATCCTCCACGGACATGTCCTCCAGCCCCTCCTGCCACGCGCAGACGGTGATCGGACCATAAACCTCGGTCAGGCCGTAGACGTGGCCCACCTCGAAGCCGCGCTGTTCCATGGTGGCGATCACGGGCGTGGGCGGGGCGGCACCGCCGGTGAAGATTTTCACCTTGTGGTCAAAGGCCCTGATGGCGGCGGCGGGCGCGTGGATCATCATCGTCAGCACCACCGGCGCCGCACACAGATGCGACACGTGATGATCGGCGATCAGCTCATAGATCAGCGCAGGATCAACGCGACGCAGGCACACATGCGTGCCACCCAGCATCGTCACCGCCCAGGTGAAGGTCCAGCCGTTGCAGTGAAACATCGGCAGCGTCCAGAGATAGACGCTGCGGGTGGACATCTCGGTGGCCAGTGCGAGGCCTGCGGCGTTCAGGTAAGCGCCGCGATGGTGGCACACCACGCCCTTGGGGTCGCCGGTGGTGCCGGACGTATAGCCGAGCGAGATCGCGTCCCATTCATCGCCGGGCAGGGCGATCGGGAAATTCGGATCCCCGGCAGCGATGAAATCCTCATACTCCTGGCCCAGAACCTCGCCGGCGGTGGTGAGCGCGTCGTCGATGCCGATCACTAAAGGCGGGTGTTCCATCTGCGCCAGCGCCTGGCTGGCCACAGCGGACAGCTCGCGGTCGACAATGAGGATGCGTGCCTCGCTGTGCTGCAGGATGAACGCCACGGAGGGGGCATCGAGGCGCGTGTTGATGGCGCAGATGACGCCGCCCGTCATCGGCACGCCGGTATGCGCCTCCAGCAGCGCCGGCACGTTGGGCGCAAACACCGCCACCGTGTCGCCTCGGCCGATGCCGTGCGACGCCAGCACCGAGGCCAGCCGACGGCATCGCTCGAACATCTGCCGGTAGGTGATGCGACGCTTGCCATGGATGATGGCGATACGGTCCGGATAGATGCGTGCGGCGCGCACCAGAAAAGAGATCGGCGACAGCGGCACGTGGTTGGCCGGATTTTGGTCCAGGTCTTCGTCATACATCATGGACGGCATGGCTATCTCCCGGGTCAGTCGGCCTTTTCGACCGTCTTGCTGCTGATCCGGCATTTTGCCTGTGCCAGATCCTGCAGTCTGCGCGCCATGATCGTATCGCCGTCATGCAGACCCGCGCGGATGGCGGCCACGATGGCGGCATCATTCCCCGGCGCCTTGACGGGGCCATAGTGCACTTCGCGGGCCGCGATTGCCATGGCGTTGGCGACCATCAGCGCCTTGAAGCGGGCCTCGCCGGACAGCACCGGCACGATGTCGGCCAGCAAGGTGTGCCTGGCGATGTCGAGCAGAGATTTTGCGTCGATGCCAGTCCGCCCAGTCCCGCTCATGACGTCGCCCGCATGATGTCGCGTTCCAGTTCCGGCACGATATGGCCGGTCAGTGCGAGCTCCAAGCTGGGCTCGGTGCCGGAGATGTGCCGCGCAGCCTGGGACAGCGCGATGACGGCCCAGCGGATGGTGGCGGCAATCTCCCAATATCGGACGGCATCGTCGTCCACCTGCAGACCCGACGCGCGCTCGTACGCCGCGTACAACGTGGCGCGCGGCCCAACACCGCCGGCCTCGTGTGGCGAGCCGAACCGCCAGCATTTTGCGCACAGCCAGCCAAGATCCTCATGCGGGTCGCCCCAGCCGGCGAATTCCCAATCCAGCACCCCGGTCACCCCGGCATCGTCCACCATGATATTGCCGGTGCGGAAATCGTTATGGCACAGCACGATCTCTGCGGACGCGGCAGCATGCCGTTCCAGGTGGCGCAGGCCCCATTCCAAAATCGGCTGCGGCGTTCCCGCCGCATCGAGATGCGCGCGCATCTCGCCCACGAAGCGCAGGCCTGGCGCCATGTCGGGATGCTTTTTCAGAAAGCCCAGTCCTGCTTGCGTGGGGCGGATGGCATGGATCTTTGCAAGCTCGCGGCCGAAGCTGGCGGTCAGCGCCGCCCGCCCGCCGCCCAAGGTCTCGCTGCGGACGATCCTGTGCGCCGCTGCAACCCCTTCCACGCGACGCATGATGAAGAATACCGTGCCGATCACCGATAGATCGCTGCACAGCATCAATGGCTCCGGCACGGCCACGCCGGATCGACGTGCTGCCTGCAGCAGGGCAAATTCCTCCGCACGCGGCCGGCTGTGCGATAGCGTCGCCGTCGAATCTGTCCGAAGCACCCAGCCCTGCGGTTCGCCACCCACCCGCACGTCTAGCTTCCAGTTCTGCTGGATGGCGCCGCCCGACATCAGGGACATGCCAACGATGCCGGTGCCATCAGGCAACCACGCGGAAAGCGGCGCGCGGCGGGCTTCATCCATGGCCGGCGCCCCAGGCGAAGAAATCGGTGCCTTCGCGGCGCAGCGTGTTGGCCAGCACCATGCGGTGCACCTCGGACGCACCGTCCACCAGGCGTGCCTGGCGGGCGTAGCGATACATCCACTCGATCACGGTATCTTTCGAGTAGCCGCGGGCGCCGAGAAGCTGCAAGGCGGTGTCGACGGATTTCTGCAACGCGTCCGCCACGACGACCTTGGCCATCGAGACTTCCTTGCGGGCGAAGTCGCCCTGGTCGAGCTTCCAGGCGGCATGCATCGTGAGCAATCGGCCGATCTGGATCTCCATCGCGGC
>JBBROR010000128.1:0-8955 GCA_038229175.1 Acetobacterales bacterium
GTCAGCGGCCGACGCCTGTCCGCCAGCACCCTGGCCACCAAAACGTCGCTGCCCGGTGCAGACACCTGCGGCATCTATGTCGGCAAGGCCAAGGACGCCAGCCGCAGTCTCCTGTGCATCTGGGAGATTGACCAGCCGCGCCGGATTCTCAGCACCTTCGTCAAGACCGTAAGCGACTGCTTCGACGGCGCCGACACCGAGCAGCTCAACAATGAGGTGCATCGCATTTCGGCAACTGACTCGACTGATATCTTGATTGTTGCCGATGCCGATGAGCATCGCATCATCCTGGAAATCAAAGCGTCCGAATGACACGCCGCCCCTCAACCGTGGAAAACCGATGACACAACCACTCGTCACCCTGTCCCGCCGCCGCATACTGTCCTGTATGGCGGCCTCATGTGCTGCAGCCTGCTGTGCTCCGGGTCTGGCCTGGGCGCGCCCCGGTGTGATCGAGGCCGTCCGCCAGCGTGGCGGCTGCTCGTTGCTGGCGGGCGAAATGGCAGCGATCAACACCGCTCGCGGCGGCAGTGACGACGACGATGATGACACGATGATCCCGAGTTCCGGTGACAAGCTTCTTGACCAGGCGCTTGGCATGGCACTTGTGCGTATCACACAGGTGTTTAAGGAACGCCCCGGATTCGCCTTCTATGACGACTCGTCCTCTCCCAATGCTTACGCCACATCTGACACACGGGTTCATGGCACCTGGGGCACAATACTGTTTGGCCGTTCGATGTTCAGATCGCTGATCCATGAAAACCATGACAATGGCATCGTCGTAATTGCTACCATCGCACACGAGATGAGCCACATCGTGCAGTTTCATCACAATCTACAGCCGCGCCTTATGGCCGGGCAGCGCACGGTGAAGCGCGTGGAGTTGCACGCCGATTACCTCGCCGGATTCTATCTCGGCACACGTAAGCGTGACGATCCGTCAATCACCCTGCTCGCGTCAGGCGCCCTGTTCCGCGATCTCGGCGACGACGATGTGCAAGACCGCGAGCACCACGGCACACCGGGCGAACGGATCGCCTCAGCCGAACGCGGCTTCAAGATCGGCATCTCCGGCGGCTCGTTGCAGAACGCAATCGATGAGGGGATGCGTTACGCATTGACGGCGTAGCAACGGGGCGGTTGAGGTTCTCGAAGTCAACCAGCATGAGTTGATCGCCTGCAATGTTGGATGCCATCAGGCGCCCCAGCACAGAACGAAAAGCGGCCAACGCTGCGCGGGCACCGGCCGTCGCGTGGTCTGGAACCTCGCAGCAGCTTTCGTCCGATGGTTTCGCTATAAGGTTTGCATGATCGATAAAACAAAGGCGAGAGCTTGATGATTTTGATATTACTCAAAATCATCAAGCTCTCGAACGCGTTGACACTCATCGTGTCCAGATCAATGCGCTGATGATGGATAACATGGATAGAAATGCACGAGGGGTTTGCTCGTAGCGATTTTCGATCCGCCTGAAATGCTCGATCTTCAGAAAGAAGCGCTCAACGAGGTTGCGCTCGCAGTAAAGCGCGAAATCGCAAGGAACTTGTGGTGATGTTGTTCTGGGAGGAATGACCGCAACGGCGCCCTGGGCGGTAATGGCGTCGCGGAGTGACTTTGCGTCATATCCTTTGGCGCCAAGGACGTGGTCGGCGGGCAGCCCTTCAATCAGCGGCTCGGCTTGGTTGATGTCGCTCGCCTGCCCCGGCGAGAGGATGAAGCGCAGTGGGTTTCCCACAGCATCGACAACGGCATGGATTTTCGTGGTCAAGCCGTTTCGCAAAACGGCCGATCGCACGAGCAACAGCCGAACTGATGTCATCCAACGCTCCCGAAAGGAGCTTGAATCAGATTTCAGGCCGAGCCGGAATCCCAAATGTCAACGCGCTCGAGGGCGGCCGAGCAGCAGAGGTCGGAGCCCGACAATCTTCAATCACCGATGGGAGCACCACAGCGCGTATGCGCAGCGATAACCAGTTCATGCCGCTTCGTGCCCGTTTGTGTAGCCGTCTGGAGACCGCCGCCTGACAGATTGACCCCGAAAGGCAGAATGGTTAGCGTTTGCCATCCGAAACCTTTCGGAGAGGTCGGATCGTCTTTCCGAAATTGCTTGGGCACAGAAAAATAAAAATGTCGCTGTCAAGGATCGCCCGTAATCTCGATCTGTCGATCACCACCGTTTCGCGCGCGCTGGGCGGCCATCACGACGTGTCCACCACAACCAGGCTGCGGATCGAGGCGGAGGCTTTACGCATCGGCTATCGTCCGCACGAGGGTGCGCGGCGCCTGCGCAGGGGGAAGGCAGATGCGGTCGGCTTGATCCTGCCAACCGGGCTCGGGCGCTTCGACGATCCGTTTTTCTTACGCCTCCTCAGCGCCGTCGGCCCCGCTCTGGCCGAGGCCGGGCTCGATCTGTTGGTGTCTTCGGCGCCTCCTGGCGAGGCCGAACTCGCCGCCTATCGACACATGGTCGAAGGGCGCAAGGTTGACGCCTTCCTGCTCGCACGCATGCGCGGCCGGGACCCGCGGGTGGACTATCTTCAGAACGCCGATGTGCCTTTCGTGGCACACGGACGCAGCGCCTCCTTACGCCCCTACGCCTTTGTCGACACCGATGGGGCGGCGGTCGTGGCGCAGGCCACCCATCGGCTGATTGCCTTTGGGCATCTTGGGATCGCATTTTTAGCCGCCTCGGGCGACCTCAGCTTCTCGACCGCCCGCGAGGCCGGCTGGCGACAAGCCTTGACCGACGCCGGGCTACCAGCCACCGCAATCTTCCGGGCCGAGCCGACCGAAGCCGGCGGATTTCGCGCCATGCATGCTCTTTTGCGTGATGTCGCCCCCGGCAACATCCCTATCAGCGCCGTCGTCTGCGCCACCGACCGCATGGCCGTGGGCGTGCTGCACGCGCTGGCCGAAACCGGGCTGCGCGCGGGCCGCGACCTGTCGGTCATCGGCTTCGACGACCACGCCTTCTCCTCCCACACCGCCCCACCGCTGACCACGATCGCGCAGCCGATCGAGGCGGCAGGCCGACGTATGGTCGCGATGCTCATGCAGCTCCTTGCGGGCGCTGAGCCTGAAACACTTTCTGAGATCATGCCAGCGCACTTGATCGGGCGCGCCAGCGACGGACCAGCGGCCGAGACGAGCCGCATCGAAACATTGAAGGGACAAACACTATGATCCGGATCACAACGCGTGTCTTGGCAGCAACGATGGCCCTAAGCCTGCCGGCCCTTACTCAGCCGGCCCAGGCCGAGGACATGGTGTTCCTGTCCACGCAACTCCGCCCTGTGGAGGAGGCGCAGAAGATGCGCGAGATCATCCTCAAGGCCGGCCCGGTGCCCACCACCTACGTCGCCGACTTTCCCCAGGTGGTCCCTACCCGCTTGGCTGCCGAGCGTGAAGGCGGCAAGCGCACCGTCAGCCTCGTCGGCGCGCTGCACGGCGAGCTTCAGCCGCTCGTGACAGCCGGCGACCTGGTGCCTTTGGATGGGCTGGCAGCGAAGCTCGCGGGTCGTGGCATACCGCCGGCGCTGATGGAATTGGGCAAACTCGGAACCGCCCACCAGATGTACATCCCCTGGATGCAGGCGACCTACATCATGGTGGCCAACAGGCAGGCGCTGCCCTTCCTGCCCAAAGGTGCCGACATCAACGCACTCACCTTCGAACAACTCGCCGAATGGTCCACCGCCGTCCAGGCCGCCACCGGCAAACGGATGCTGGGCTTCCCCGCCGGCCCGCAGGGCCTGATGCACCGCTTCTTCGAAGGCTTTCTCTATCCGTCCTACACCGGCGGCGTTGTCTCGACTTTCCGTTCCCCCGAGGCGGAGGCGATGTGGACCGAGTTCGCGGCCCTGTGGAAAACGGTCAATCCAAACTCGACCAGCTACAACTTCATGCAGGAGCCGCTGCTGGCGGGTGACGTCTGGATCGGCTTTGACCACGTTGCCCGGATGCTGGACGCCTTGCGCCAAAAGCCCGATCAGTTCGTGGCCTTCCCCGCACCGGCGGGCCCGAAGGGCAGAGGCTACATGCCCATCATCGCCGGCCTCGCCATCGCCCAGGGCGCGCCGGACGCCAAGGGCGCCGACGCCCTGATCGACTATCTGTCCACCCCCGCCACCCAGATCAAGATGGCCCAGACGTCCGGATTCTTTCCGGTGGTGACGGCAACCTTGCCCGACGACCTCGAGCCGGGCCTGAAGCTCGCCGTCGCCGCCATCGCGCGCACGCAGTCGGCGCCCGACGCCAAGCCCAGCCTGCTCCCCATCGGCCTCGGCACGCAGGGTGGCGCCTTCGACAAGATCTACCTCGATACGTTCCAGCGCGTGGTGCTGCGTGGCGAGAAGCCGCGCGCGGTGCTCGACCGCCAGGCTGAAGGCCTCAAGAAGATCATCGCCGAGACGGGTGCACCCTGCTGGCTGCCCGACAAGCCAAGCCAGGGGCCGTGCCCGGTGGAGTAGGGGCCGATGATCCCCTACTTCCTTATTGCGCCGAGCCTGTTGTTTCTCGGCGTGCTGTTCCTGGTGCCGCTGGTGCAGACGATCGCACTGGCGTTCCAGGTCCACGGCGCCTGGACGACCGCCAACTTCACCACGATGGCCGACGACATCAACTTCCACGATGCCATCGTCGACACCTTTGCCATCGTCGCCATCGCCGTGCCTTTGCAACTGGTGCTCGCCCTTGGCATGGCGATGATGCTGCGCAACCTCGGCCGGGGCCGCGACATCGTGTTGTGGATATGGTCGATCCCGCTCGGCATCTCCGATCTCGCAGCCGGCCTCGTCTGGCTTGCGATCCTGACCGACCAGGGGTTCCTGAACACCATTCTCCTGAAGCTGGGCCTGGTCTCCGGCCCCGTCAGCTGGCTGTCCTACGAGACGCCGACCGCGCTGCTGATCGGTATCGCGTTTGCCGAGCTGTGGCGCGCCACCGCCATCGTGCTGGTCATTCTTGTCGCCGGTGTGCAGATGCTGCCCAAGGAATACAACGAGGCCGCCGACGTCTTCGGCGCCTCGCCCTGGCAGCGTTTCATCCGAATCACGCTGCCCTTGCTGAAACCCTCGATCCAGACGGCCCTTATTCTCCGCACAGTGCTGGCTTTCGAGATGTTCGCCATCGTCCAGGCCATCGGTGGCCGCAATTTTCCCGTCATCGTGGGCGAAGCGTTCACCTGGCAATACACCAACCAGAATTTCGGCGTGGCAGCCGCCTATGCCGTGGTGGTGATGCTGGTCTCGCTCGCCGCCACGCTTGTCTATCTTCGCGCATTGCGCACGCCGCGTGAGCAGATCGGATGAAACGGTCCCTGTATCTCGCCGGTGTGACCATGCTCTGTGCCTGGACGCTGGTGCCGATCTACTTCCTCGCGTTGGGTGCGCTGGGAGGCCGTGATCTCGTCAACACCTTTCCCAAACCGTTCTGGCCGGGCTCCGCCTCGCTTTCCACCATCCGCGACTTCCTCGCCATCGACGGCGTTACCGCGGCCACCATCGCCAGCGTCGAGACCGCGTGCCTGTGCATGCTTTTTTCATTGGTTCTCGGCCTTCCGGCCGGCTATGCGCTCGCCCGGTTCTCCTTCCGGGGGGCGAATGCCTACCGCCTTCTGATCCTTCTGACGCGTGCCTTCCCCGTCGCCATTCTTGCTTTGCCGCTCACGGTGGGCTTCATCCGCCTCGGCGTTTACGATACGCCGCTGGGCGTCTCGCTGGTCCACACCGCGTTGGCACTTCCCTTCGCGGTGCTGGTATCGTCAAGCCTTTTCCAAGCCGTGCCGCGCGAGCTTGAAGAAGCTGCCTGGGTGTTCGGCTGCTCCAAATTCCAGGCCGCCCGCCGGATCGTCCTGCCCCTGGCGTTGCCGGGGATCGCCGCGATCGCCATTTTCGCCTTCGTCATCTCCTGGAACGAGGTTTTCGCAGCCTCCGTGCTTACCGTTCGCCACCGCACGCTCACCGCCTACCTGCTCACGGTGCTGTCCGAGAGCCCGCTGCACGTCCAATTCGCCGGTGGCTTCGTGCTGATATTGCCGACGGTCGCCTTCATTTATGTCGTCCGCAAACACCTCTTTGCGATGTGGGGCATCTCCAACCGATGACCGAAAATGGCTGACATCCGTATCAACCAGATCCGCAAATCCTTCGGCCTGGCAGTGGCGCTGGAGAGCATCGACCTGCACATCGCAGACGGTGAATTCCTGGCCCTTCTCGGGCCTTCCGGCTGTGGCAAGACGACACTTCTGCGCATCATCGCGGGCCTGGAAACCCAGACCTCCGGGGCCGTGTTCATCGGTGGCCAGGACGTCTCCGCGCTGCCGCCGCGCAAGCGTGGCCTTGCCATGGTCTTTCAGAACTACGCTGTCTTTCCGCACATGAAGGTCCGCGACAACGTTGCCTTCGGCCTTACCATGGCTGGTGCCGACCAGGCCCGCATCCAACGCCAGGTCGACCGCACCGCGGCCCTCCTGCACATCGAACCCTACCTCGACCGTTACCCCGCCCAGCTGTCCGGCGGCCAACGACAGCGCGTGGCCGTCGCGCGCGCGCTGGCCGTCGAGCCCGCCGTGCTGCTGATGGACGAGCCCCTCTCCAACCTGGACGCCCTGCTGCGTCTTGAAATGCGCGCCGAGCTCAAATCAGTTCTGCAAAGCGCCGGCACCACCACCGTCTATGTCACCCACGACCAGACCGAAGCCATGGGCCTTGCTGACCGCATCGCTGTGCTGCACGCCGGCCGCATCTCCCAGATTGGCCTGCCCGACACGATCTATCGCCACCCAGCGACGAAATTCGTCGGCGGTTTCGTCGGCAGCCCACCCATGAACTTCCTCACGCTTCCCTGCCAAGAAGGCAAAGTACATCTCGGCAGCCTCACCCTGCACGCACCCAGTTCGGCCCCCACCGTTGTGCTCGGGATTCGCGCCGAGGACATCGACTTCGCCGACTCAGGCGTGCTCTTCACCGTGCGCGTCGCCGAACCCCTCGGCGTCCACACCCTGCTCACCGGCACCGTTGAAGGCCAGCTCGTCCGTGTCACGGCCGCGCCTGACGCTCGCCCTGTCGCCGGCGAAACCCTGATGATACGCCCACGCCAGGATCGCATCACCTGGCTGGCCGCCGACACCGGCCACGCCTTGGAGCCACAATGACCGACATCATCGAACCCGCATCGATCATAGAACGCGCGCGGGCCACCCTGCGTGCCAACGACCGTGGCGGCTACACCGTGCCGACCGACCGCCTCTACCCGTTCCAATGGAACTGGGATTCCGCCTTCGTCGCCATGGGCTGGGCCACCTTCGACGTGCCGCGCGCCTGGGAAGAGATCCGTCATCTTCTACGCGGCCAATGGACCGACGGCCTTATCCCCCAGATCATCTTCCATGCCCCGTCGGACGACTATTTCCCAGGCCCGGACGTCTGGCAGACAAACCAGACGCCCCCCACGTCCGGTATCCCGCAACCCCCCATCCTGGCCACAGCTGTACGTACCGTCCTCGCGGCGGCCCCCGACCGCGCGGCGGAGATCGCCGAAATCTACCCCAAACTCCTCGCCAACCACCGCTGGTGGCACACCGCACGCGATCCTGAAGGCACCGGCCTTGTCGCCACGCTCCACCCGTGGGAGACCGGCATGGACAACTCCCCCGCCTGGGACGCCGCCATGGCCCGCGTGCCCACCACCACCACAACGACGATCCGCCGGCGCGACACGTCCCATATCGACCCCGCGATGCGCCCGAAGGCCGAGGACTACCAACGCTTCATCCATCTGGTCGACCTGTTCCGCGAAACCGGCTGGAGCCCCGCCGCCATGTATGCCGTGTCGCCTTTTCGCATGGCCGACATCGGCACCAACGCCATTCTGCTACGCGCCGAGCAGGATCTTCTGGCGCTGAGCGCAAGCCACGGCACACGCGCGGAAGCAGCCGAGATATCCGAACGAATCCTGCGCATGAAGACTGCGCAGGCCAATCTGTGGGATCCGAAACGCGGCATCTACGTCTCCCGGGACCTCATCGCCCGCGCCAACGTCGATGTCGCCACATCCGCCGGATTTCTGCCTCTCTACGCCGGCATCGACACCCATGCCGCAGACCTTTCTGCCACGCTTGACCTCTGGCATTCCAGGGTGCCCTGGCTGGTCCCGTCGACAGACCCCACAGACCGCCGCTTCGAGCCGATGCGTTACTGGCGCGGCCCCGTCTGGGCAGTGGTTAATTGGATGATCGCGGAAGGTTTTTCAAAGACAGGCCAACCCGGAAAAGCCACCACGATTATCGAAGCGACCCGAACGCTTATCGATCAAGCCGGCCTCAGCGAATATTTCGATCCAGCAACCGGCGCCGGCCTTGGCGGCGAGACCTTCTCCTGGACCGCCGCCATCAGGCTGCTCATCGAACCGCCTCTATTGAGCCCCGGGATTCGCTAAAGTCGCGTTGTTGAGGTCGCCCCAACCAGTCAGCCCCCAACGCAAATAAGATTGAAAAGGCGCGGGTCAGCGGACGCGGAGTATTTAACGCTCTCACCGTCAGATAAGGTGGCCGAATAGGCATGTTATGAGATCATCCAGCCATCCGGTCTTCGGTGCAGACGACGGATGGCTAACAGGCTGTTTGATAACGCGATCGGTATGATTTTTTGAGGGGTTGGATAGCAAGAGAAATCGTTATCCGTCCGGGTTGCAACACTGTGGACGATCTCGATGTGGGCCTCGACCCCCTGGCTACAGCATAGTCGCGCTGACTTATGCTATTGAAGCGACACCACGGGAGGCGCATGGCGTCTGATAGAGCCATTCCTGTCCGCCCGAGCCGGTTGCGGCCGCAGGCGGGCGTGGCCAGCCTTAATCCCAAATTTACCGGCATGGTTCGCACACTTGCAGCGGATGGCCAGCTGTTTGCCTATCAGTATGCCAAATTTTTTGGTCGGCTGCTCGTTTGGGTA
>JBBROR010000129.1:0-8946 GCA_038229175.1 Acetobacterales bacterium
AGGACAGACCGCCCAATTGTTCGATTCCGGCGATGCTGCCGCCCAGCGTCCAGGGCGCCTCGCCTGACTGGACGGACACATGCTCGGGCCGGATGCCGATTGTGACCTTTTCGCCGACGCGGTTGGCCGAGGCGCAGGCCGCGGTGGCGAACGGGGCAAAGCCTGGCAGTTCCACCATTGCCATGCCGTCTTCCACGCCTGAAACAGTGGCATCCAGCAGATTCATGCGCGGCGATCCCATGAACCCTGCCACGAAGACGTTGGCGGGGTTGTTGTAGAGATCGAGAGGTGCTCCCACCTGCTCCACCCTTCCGGCGCGCAGAACCACGATGGTGTCGGCCATCGTCATCGCCTCGACCTGGTCGTGGGTGACATAGATCATGGTGGTGGCGAGACGGCGATGCAGGGCTGTGAGTTCGGCGCGCATGCCGACGCGCAGTTCGGCGTCGAGGTTGGACAAGGGCTCGTCGAACAGGAAGATCTTGGGCTCGCGCACGATGGCGCGGCCGATCGCCACGCGCTGGCGCTGGCCGCCGGACAGGGCGGTGGGCTTGCGTTGCAGGTAGGTGTCGAGCTTCAGCATCCGCGCAGCCTCGCTGACGCGGCGCTTGATTTCGGACTTGGGGGTTGCAATGTTCTCAAGTCCGAACGCCATGTTCTCGTAGACGGTCATGTGCGGATAGAGCGCGTAGGACTGAAACACCATCGCCAGACCACGGCGTGCGGCGGGGATGTCGTTGACCACGGCGCCGTCGATGACGACCTCGCCGGCGGAGACGCTTTCCAGGCCGCAGATCATCCGCAGTAAGGTGGATTTGCCGCAGCCGGAGGGGCCGACGAACACGGTGAATCCGCCATCCCTGATGTCAAAGCTGACATCGTGGATCACGTCGGTTGGACCGAAACTTTTGCGCACGTTGCGCAGCGACAGCGCGCCCATTATTGAATACCCATTACTTGACACCAGCAGAAGCGATGCCCTGCGTGATGTATTTCTGCAGGAAGGCAAAGATGATGGTGACGGGCAGCAAGGTCATGACCGTCATGGCCAGCAGGAAATTCCACTGCGTGGTGAGTTCGCCCTGGAACGAATTCAGAGCGAGCGGCAAGGTATAGACCTCGGAGCGGGCGAGGACGACCATGGGCCATAGGAAGTCGTTCCAGCGCCACATGACCGAGAAGATCGCCAGCACCGCGAGTGCGGGGGCGGAGAGCGGCAGCACGATGCGCCAGTAGATCCGCCATTCGCTGGCGTTGTCCATGCGGGCGGCTTCGAGCAACTCGTCTGGCAGGGTCAGCATGTATTGCCGCAGCAGGAAGACGCCGGTGGGGGTGGCGACGCCTGGCCAGATGACGCCCCAGAGCGAATTCGTGAGGCCCAGTTGCGCCGCGATGAGGTAGTTCGGCACGAGCACGATGGTGGGGGGGATCATGAGGGTGGCGAGCATGATCAGGAACACCGGCTCGCGCCCGCTGAAGCGGTATTTGCTGAGCGCGAAGGCTGACATCGAATTGACCAGCAGGGTGAGTATTGTTGCAACGATGGTGATGAAGCTGCTGTTCCAGAAATAGCGAAAGAAGTCGAAGCGGCCGAACAGCGAGGTATAGTTCTCGGTCGCCAGCCGCATCTGCATGACCGGCGTACGGCCTTCGACGGGAACGCGGATGATGATGTCCGGCATTTTCGGATCGACCATCTGCGCCTGGATCCCGACGCGCCGGATTTCCGCCAGTTGGCGGCCGGCAAGATCGCCGGTGTCGATCGTGTAGAGTCGCAGCTTGCCGCGGCCTTCGACGGCGACGGTGGCGGCTTCGTAGGGAAGCAAGGTGGGGGGAAACGCGTTGAGGCCGGTTTCGCTTTTCAGCGAACTGAGGCCAAGCCAGGCGACCGGGCCGAACATCACGAGCACACCAGCGAGCAAATACAGGTGCGCGGCCCAGTCCGTCCAGTCCCAGCGGCCGCGGCCACGGGTGGCGGTGAGCATGTTAGCCATTTTTGGCCCTTTGCCCTTTGAGCTGCAGCAAGGTCAGCACCAGCAGCACGCTCGCCAGCAGCAACGAGGCGGCGGCGGCCAGGCCGTATTGGCGCACGCCGTCGGCGAACCCGGTTTTGTAGATGTACTGCACGATGAACGTAGTGGCCGTGCCCGGGCCACCACCGGTGAGCACGTAGATCTCGTCGAACATCTGCACCGCACGGATGAGGCCGAGGACGAAGACCACGAGCACGGACGGCATCAGAAGCGGCCAGGTGATGCGCCGGAAGTGGCGCAGCGGTGGCGTGGCGTCCATTGCCGCCGCCTCGTGGATCTCGGCAGGAATGGCCTGCAATCCCGCCAATAGAATAAGCGTGTAGAATCCCATATGGGCCCAGATGGAAATGAACACGCTCCAGAAGAACGCCCAGTTGGCATCGAGCAGCCAGTTCACCGGCGAGGCTCCCACCGCCATGAAGCCGGCGTTCAGCACGCCTTCGCGCTGCAGGATCCATTTCCAGATCAGCGCCACGACCACGGGCGACAGCAGGACCGGGTAGAAGAACATCGCCCGGAAGAAGCCGCGCCCCATGATTTTACGGTTCAGCACCAGCGCCGTGAGCAGGCTGAAGCCCAGCATCAGCCCGACCTGGAACACCACGAAGCGCAACGTGTTCCAGATGCCGTGCCAGAACAGGTCGCGTGTGCAGGTGTTCGGGTCGAAATGATTGGTGCAGTCGAGCAGCGAGGCAAAATTCTCGACGCCGACATAGGGGCGTTCGGACGGCAGGAGCTGGGAGCCGCCGGTGCCGGCGTAGACGAGGTCGATCACGATCGGCAGGAAGGAGAACAGGCCGAAGACGGCGAGGTTGGGTGCGACGAACACCCAGCCCAGCCGCCCGTGGCGCAGCCTGCCCTGCGCCCATCGCATCGGGCGCTCGGGCAGGTTCATCACGGCAGCATAGGCAGAAGCCAGGATGTTCATCGGCACGCGTTCGTTCGTTGCGCGTTCACTTCTTTGCGGCGGCCACGGCGTCGGCCACGTCCTGGGTGATGCGGGCGTAGGCCTGGTCGAGCGTCATTTGCCCCGCGATCACCTGGCTGAGGCGATCCACGGTCGGGTTGTAGATCGCACTGTTCTGCGCATAGCCCGAGAGCTGGTAGCCGGTGGGCGAGACCTTGGCGGCGTTGGCGCCGAACTCCTTCAGCGCGGCGGTTGCGGCCGGGCTCAGCTTGTAGGGCACGCCGCCTTTTTGCAGTTCGGCCTGGGCGGGGATGTTGTTGGTCATGGCCATCCACTCGGCATAGATGGGCTTGTCGGCGAGGAAGTCGAAGAAGCGGCCGACGTCTTTGGGGTTCTTGCTGTCCCTGAAGGCCACGAAGGCGGCGCCGCCCGGCATGCCGGAGCAGACCTTGTCGCAGGGGTTGCCCACCACCTGCCATTCGAAGGCATCGCCGATCTGCTTTTGCAGGCGGTTCAACTGCCAGCTGCCGGAGTGGTACATCACGATTTTAGCGTTGGCGAATTCTTCGAACGCGTCGCGGTAGCCGCCGCCGGTGCTGGCCCAGACGTCCTTTTCGACGGTGTTGTCGGCGTTCCATTTCACGAAGCGGCTGGCCATCGCCTTGAATCCGTCATCGATGACGGCAGGGGTGCCGTCGGCGGCGAAATACTTGGCGCCCATCGAGATGGCGGCGGCGGCGAAGCGGTGGCCGGAGCGGTCAAACGCCATGCCGTAGGGGGTTTTGGTGGCCTTGGCGACCTTGTCGACGGCTATGGCCCACTCATCCCACGAGGCGCCATCGGCCGGCAGCTTCACGCCGGCCTGGTCGAACAGGGTTTTGTTGACGATGGGCGAGGTGACGGTGAACTGGGTGGGCAGGCCGTAGACCCCTGTGGTGACGCCGGGCGGGCGGGTCCAGGGCAGGACGGCGCCGAAGCTGGCTTCCCAATAGGCCGGGTTTTTCAGGTAGGGCGTGAGGTCGATCATGTATTTCATGACCGTGCCGAACAACGTGACGCGGGCGGCGTCTGGCCCCTGGCCGGCGGCGAGCTGCACGGGCAGGCTTTCGAGGATGGACTTGTAGGGCATCTCGTCGATCGTGACCTTGACGTCCGGATTGGCCACCATGAAGCGTTTGGCGAGTTCGAGCGTGGCCGGGCATTCGTTGCCATCGGAATAGCACGCGATGCGGATTTCGCCGGCCTGTGCGGCAGCGGCAGAGGCCAGCAAAGCGAGCCCGGCCAGAAGATGAGCACGCGACATGAGACCGCCTCCATGATTATTTTCGTTAGCGATATCATGCTGTGAAAACACCATTGGCGGAAGCCCCCCACGCGCAGAGGGATCAAAACGCTGGTGGGTCTTCGTTTGCCATTGGGCCGAGCATCCTTTAGGCACCATCCATGCGTTTCCGTGTTTTTATGCCGCTGCTGATCACCGTCGCGGTCCTGGTGCGCCTTGCCGTCTACAAGGTGATAGCCATCCCGTTCGGCGGCCTGTCGACGGCGATGTGCCAATACGATTGCGGCTGGTATGTCCGCCTCGCCGTAGCAGGCTATGGCTCGGACAGCCTGTTTCAGAACTACAACGACATTCCGAACTGGGCGTTCTTTCCGCTCTATCCGATGATTTTGCGCGCGGCAACGGCAGTGATCGGCATGGGGCCCTATTTCGTGGGGCTGCTGGTGTCGAACACGCTGTTCGCCGGCTTCATACTCGTGGCCGCCCTGCATCTGCGGCGGACGCGTGCGACCTTCGATCCGGCGCTGTGGGTGGTCTTTGTGGTGCTGTTCCCGTTCAGCTTCACCTTTTCGGCAATTTATTCCGAAAGCCTGTTTGCCTTGCTGGCGGTATCGTCGCTTGGTCTGCTGCAGACACGCAGGCCGCTGGCCGCAGCCCTGGTTGCAGCCCTGATGACGGCGACGCGCCCGACGGGCATCCTGATGTTGCCGATTATCGCGTTCGATCGGGCCATGCATCTGTGGCACCATCGCCACCGCACCGATCGGCTGGCGCTGCTGGGCGAGGCCTTGCTGCCTATCGCCATCGCGCCGCTCGGATTGTCCGTCTATATGCTGGCCCAATATCTGGCGGTGGGCGACGCGCTGGCGTTCAACCATGTGCAGGTGTTGTGGGAGCGTGTGTGGGTCGGGCCTTTTGCGATGGTCAGCGCCGGGCTTGGCGCCTGGGACTGGGGGCGGCTGTTGTTGCCCAAAGGCCTGCAGAGCGAATCTTATTTCGCGAGTTGGGCGCTGCTGGGTTTGGCGACAGCCCTTTGGCTTGCGTGGCGCCGGCGCAGCAGCGAGGCGTTTCTGCTTGGCGCCAGCATCCTGTTGCCACTGTCCACCGGGTTGCACTCGATGCCGCGTTTCGTGGCCACCAGCCCGTTCTTTCTTTTTGCGGTCTTTGAACTGGTGATGATGATCCGCAACCGCCTGGCGCTCGCCACCATTTTCGGGACGGCGGGATTGCTGCATGGGCTGGTGCTGGTGTTCTGGTTCATCTCAGCGAGCTCGACCTACTGATGCGCGGCATCGCAGCTTTTGTCCTGGCACTGGTTTTGTTCGCGGCGCAGGCGGCGATCGTGGCGGTGGGTCTGTTCGCCCCGGATGTGAGCCCGCAGTATCGTGCTTTTTTCATTGAGAAAACGACCACCGACTGGGTGCGCGAGCCACCTCGTATCAGGTAGCGAGCGCCACCGCGATGCGTGCGATGACTGCGTTCCAGTCGCGCCCGGTGTCTTGGCGGAACAGGCGCAGGGAAGAGTACCAGGGAGTGTCTTCGCGCTCCAGCAGCCAGCGCCAATCTGGCGCGTAGGGCAGCATCACCCAGGTCGGTCGGCCCATGGCGCCGGCCAGGTGCGCCACCGAGGTGTCCACCGACACCAGCAGATCCACGTTTTGCAAAATTGCCGCGGTATCCTCGAACGTGGTGATCTCGGCATCCAGATCGAGCAGCGGCGCGGGGCCTGGCCATTCCCGGCATTGTTGCGCCGGCGGGCCTTTTTGCAGCGAGACGAAGGTGACGTTGGGCAGGGCTGCCAGGGCTGCGAGCTGGCGCAGATGCAGCGAGCGGTTGCGGTCGTTGTTGTGGGTGGGCCGGCCGGCCCAGGCCAGTGCCACGCGGCGCATGCAAGCGGGTGTGGCGCTGTTCAGTCGATCGGCCCATTTCGCCACCAGCACCGGGTGGGGCGTGAGGTAGCGGGTGGCGCCGGGCAAGCTGTCCAGCGTGAGGCCGGACAGGCGCGGCAGGCCGGAGAACGGGATGTAGGCGGAATAGTCCTGGCAATCTTCCCAGCGGACCACGGTGGGGGCGCCGGGGGCGAGTTGGGCCACGATCTCGCGCATCTCTGGGCTGCATGCCACGGTGACATTTGGACAGCGCTGCCTTGCCCAGGAAACCAGCCGTCCGAACATGATGACATCGCCATAGCCCTGGTCGGCGATCAGCAGAAGCTTTCCGGCGGGCATCGGTGCGCCGTCCCATTGCGGGCGGGTGGTGGTCGGCATCAAGGGCGCGGCGCCGGGGATCTTGTAGCGGTGCTCGTAGGCCTCCCACCCGGGTGTGAGGTCACCTTTGATCAGCAGCGCCTGGCTGAGTTTCATCAGGGCTTCGGGCAGATCGGGCTTGCGGCGCAGGGATTCGCGAACGGCGGCGATGCAGGCATCGATACGCAGACGGTCGTATTCCACCATCGCGAGGTTGAACGGGGCGAGCGGGTCGGATGGGTCCAGCGCCCCGCTTTTGGTGGCCGCTTCGGCTGCTTCGTCGAGACGGCCGAGTTGGCGGTAGACCTCGGCGAGGTTGCGCAGATGGACGGGTTTTGTGGCGCCCATGCGGGCGGCGCGTTCCATCAGCTCCGCGGCTTCTGGCATTTTGTTTTTGCGAAAGGCGATCAGGCCAGAGAGATGCAGCGCTTCGGCGTGGTGGGGGGCGGCGGCCAGAATGTGGCCCAGCAGCCGTGCTGCGGCATCGAGCCGGCCGGCTTCGACGTATTCGGTGGCGATGACATAGACCTCGCCGGCCGGCATCGACACGGGATTCGGACCGATCTGCGACCACGCGGCGGACATTGGCAGCTCCCAAGAGCGGGATGATTTTGGGTGAAGCAACCCAAACGCATCATGATCTAATGCGCGGCACCGAGATATGCGGCGCGCACGGCCGGGTCGATTTTCAATGCGGCGGCCGGGCCGGACGCGGTGATACGACCATTTTCCAGGACATAGCCGAAATCCGCAACCTCGAGGGCTGCGGCGGCGAACTGCTCGACGAGCAGCATGGTTACGCGGGCGGCCTTCAGGCGGGTGATGGTGGCGAACACCTCCTCCACCAGTTTTGGCGCGAGGCCCATGGAGGGTTCGTCGAGCAGCAGCACTTTGGGCGACAGCATCAGGGCGCGGGCCATGGCCAGCATCTGTTGCTCGCCGCCTGAGAGGGTGCCGGCCTGTTGCTGGCGGCGTTCGGCGAGGCGGGGGAACAGCTCGAACATGCGTGCGAGATCGGCTTTCACGTCGCCTTTGGGGCGGGAGCCGGTGAGGCGGGTGAAGGCGCCCATGATGAGGTTGTCCTCCACTGACAGCACCGGGAACACTCGGCGTCCCTCAGGGGAGTGGGCGAGGCCGCGGCGGGCGATTTCGTGGGACGGCATGCCGGTGACGTCTTCGCCGGCGACGCGGATCTGGCCGGATTCGGGGCGGATCATGCCGGACAGGGCGCGCAAGGTGGTGGTTTTGCCGGCGCCGTTCGAGCCGATGAGGGTGACGAGCATGCCTTCCTGCACCTGCAGCGAAATTTCGTGCAGCACCTTGACCTTGCCGTAGCCGGCCGCGAGTTTTTCCACCTGTAACATGTGCTCGCTCCCTATGCCGCTGCGGCTTCGGCGGTGCCGAGATAGGCTGCGATCACCTTGGGATCGGCCTGGACATCGGCGGGTTTGCCTTCGGCGATCTTCTGGCCGAAATCCAGGACCGTCACGATGTCGCACACGCTCATGACGACATCCATGTGATGCTCGATCAGGATCATGGTGATGCCGTGGTCGCGAATTTTGCGGATGATGGCCATGAGTTCGACAATATCTGGGGCGGTGAGGCCGGCGGCGGGTTCGTCCAGCAGCAGGAGTTTGGGGTCCAGCGCCAGGGCGCGGGCGATTTCCAGCAGGCGTTGCTTGCCGTAAGGCAGGTTGCGGGCCTCCTCGTTGGCCATGGGTTCGAGGCCCACGAAGCGGAGCAGGCTGGCGGCGCGGCCCAGCGCGTGGGCTTCCTCGGCGCGGGAATTTGGCAGCGCCAGCGCCACGTCGGCCATGGTGCCGCGATAGGTGTGGTGCAGGCCCACCATGATGTTCTCGATGCAGGTGAGTTCGCCGAACAGCTGCACATTCTGGAAGGTGCGGGCAATGCCGGCGCCGGCGATGTCGGCGGATTTGTGGCCTGCTATTGATTTGCCTTCGAACAGGACGGCACCGGAGGTGGGGGTGTAGATGCCGGTGAGCACGTTCATTGTGGTGGATTTGCCGGAGCCGTTGGGGCCGATCAGGCCGTGCACGGTGCCGGGCATGACATCGAGGCTGACACGGTCGAGCGCCTTGAGGCCGCCGAACTGCATGACGATGTCTTGCGCCTGGAGGAGTGCTACGTCCGCGCCGATGGCGGGCGCGGTGGCGGCCCAGGCAGAAGCTTCGTCGCCCATGCCGTCGATCTCCACGGGGGGGCGGACCCAGTCAGGGCGGTATCTGCCCACGAGGTTGCGCAGGAAGCCGTAGATGCCGTCGGGCAGGTAATAGACGACGAACAGGATCATCAGGCCGTAGATGGTGAGTTTGTAGTCGGTTATTTTTTGCAGGCTGAGCGAGAGCGCGAAGAAGGCAAGACAGAGGCCGACGGGGATGACTGTCGACATGCGGTCTTCGACGGCGCCGCGCAGGAGATTGATGGCGCCGATGACGACGGCGATGATGGCGATGG
>JBBROR010000130.1:0-8930 GCA_038229175.1 Acetobacterales bacterium
AACTTGAGCCGAAAAAACGGTGGCGCCACACCATGCTCCGTGATGGCGTCGGCGAACTGGATAGGGTGCGCCGCGATCTCGTCGTTGCTTGAAACAGGCGGCGGCGACTGGATGTGCCAGATAGGAACCACCGTCGCTTGTTGCAGGCAGGTCAGAATGGTCAGCGCGTATTCCATCGATGTCTTCAGGCTGGCGCGCACCAAGGCATATGGCACGATCTCCGCCCCCTCTGCGAGCGGAAGGTCCGGTGCCCAGGGCAACACGAAATCGAACTTACGGGGATGGTTGACCAGGCCCATGAAGTGATATTCGTTGCCGCTGACGCAGTCGAAGATGCAGGACGGTAACGCACCAAGTGCTGCGATCTCACGATTTAATCTTGCCTGCAGCGCGGGAACCAACGTCATCGCAGTACCATCGAAATGCACGTTCGGGCTGATATCGACGTCAAGTAACTGTATGAAGCGTAATTCCGGAACATCGGCGCCACCCGCATCCCGCAGAAGATCGCGGGCCCCTTGCAGAGCAATCATATGGCTGTGTCCAAGAACCAGGAGAGGCGCGACATTGTGTATATCAAAAGTCTTTGGCCCATTTCGTCTTCGGCATAGAGCTATGACTCTATCAGCGATCGATCGCCAGCTTCCCATGACACATGGCGCCTTAGCTGAACCGCTTCAGCGCGTGGGCCAAGGCACGCCTCGGGTTGGCAATGGCGCGCAGCGGACGGGTAATCCGCCACGATGAAGAGGCCCGCAATTGGTTGATCTCGTTCTGCAACGCGCCCACCTGATCGAGCATCGGGGCGCCATTGCGTTGGGCACCTGCGTCGATCAATTCGCTGATCTCCGCGCGAAGAATGTTGATCTCCTGGTTGCCGCGATGCAGATCGGCGGCAATCGCCAGAGCCCGATCGCCAACCTCTTCGGCGCGTAGATTGCTGGCGTGCAGCGCATCCTTCAACGAGGCGACGTAGACGTCAGTACTTCTTTGTTGCCCCCTCAACACGGCAACATCATGCGCCAGTGAATCCCGCGCCTGGGTCAGCATCACCTCGCTGTAGGGCAGCACATGGTCGAACACATTCAACGGCACATCGAACACGCCGGCCGAAACCGAAAACCCCGCTTCGGCGTAATAATCGTTCAACCCGTCGAAATAGACATGCCGATAGCCGCGCTCTGCAAGATAAGGCGTGATGTGATCCGGCCTGCGCACCGGCGTCTGCGGATACGTGGCCTCCGTCATGATCAGCCTGGGGCGGAAGCGGTCCCAGTCATTCGACGCCAGCACCTTCAACTCGAAGCCTTCCACGTCAATCTTGAGCAGATCGATCGAGGGCGCCGCCGCATCCTCCAGGATCTGGCGCAGGGACTGCACCTCCACCTGATGATCGATCACAGTAAAGCCCTGCGACGCCGCTTCACGAGCCGCATCGGCGTCGAGGGTAGAAAGTCCGGTATCCACCACCTCGTGAAATGTGAGCACGCCCGGCTCATCGCCCACCGCCACGTTCAGGTTGCGATCGCGCGGCCGCTCCGCCTGCAACTGCCTGAAGAACGTTGCGTTCGGTTCGATGTTGATCCCGCTCCAGCCACGGTCCGACAACGCCTTCGTGTCGTTCTCGAACACCGGTTGCGCCGCACCGACATCGACAAAGAACCCGCTGCCACGCGTGCCGAAAATTCGGTTCAGCAGCACATCCTCGCGGTTGATGCTGAACGAGATGAATGGCTTGGAGGTCGGTTGCATCCGTCGGTGGGTCCTTGCGGCGTCATGTGGCCAGCTGTCGGCTTACTCATCCGGTCTTTCGGAGCATCTGTCGGGATTTCAGCACTATGCAAAGACGTTCCGCCTGAAGTCGACCCACATTCTTGTAGCTGAAGTTCACCTGCATGTGCAGCAAGGCTGCCGCCACACGTGGGCGGGCCTGCGCCGGGTCGTCCGCCAAGGCCTGCATCAACATAGCGGCGTGGCCGATATCCGGCTCGGCCCAAACCTGGCCTTCAGCGAACGGATACGCACCTGCGCCCACCGCAACCAGGCTGCAGCGAACGGGGTAGCCCGTCTCATCCGACAGCAGATCCTGGCTGGCCGAATAATCGGTGGCAATCACCGGCTTGCCCAGCAGCATGGCCTCGGCGATCAGCAGACCCAAACCCTCGCTGCGATGCAACGAAACCACCGCATCGATACTGGCGACCAGCGACAGTGTCTCGTCACGACTTAGAGTGTCCGTAATCAACACAATGTCGGGCTGATCGGCCACAGCATCCCGAAAAGCCTCTAGCTTGTCTGGCGCCACCGATCCGTTCATGCATTTCAGCACCAGGCCGGCCCGGCCTTCGGTTGGAAACGCCTGGCGGAATGCGGCAATGGCGGCCTGCGGATTTTTGCGTTCGATGAACGACAGGAAATCGAAGGCGAAGAAGAACAGGAAACGGTTCTCCGGCAGACCAAATCGGCCCCGTGGCATCGGTGGCGGCGGGGCGAATTCCAACGCAACCGGCATATGGACCACCGGGATGTCGATGCGACCTTGCAAAGCCTGTGCGATGAAGCGGCTCGGCGCCCAGATCTCGTCCATCGCCGACAGCCCGGGCAGCCAGGCATCCGGATAGTGGCTCAGCTCCCAGAACGGGATGTTGATGCGCGCCGCATCGGGCCGCAGCTTCGGCCCGAGATGCGCGATCACCTGCGTCAACTGGTCGGCGTTGATGTTGAAAATCTGCACCGGCGCGGTGGATATCTCAACCAATGACGCGACAGCGCTTGCATCGTCCCGCTTCGCCGCCACGCCCAGCGCGACATCGATTCCCTCCACCGACACGTCGCCGGCCGCCAGCGTGGAAAGGGTCTGGCGCCCAACCTCGCCCACCCCGGTGGCGGTGCGCAAATAGCCGATCACAGTAGCGTCCCGCGTGATGCCGCCGGTGGGTAGCGTCCAGCGCACCGGCACAGGCCCCGTGGCAAGCTGGGGCCGGATGATTCGCGGGTCGATCTTCAGCTCCCGCTCGGCGTGGTGATGGTACCAGGCCACCAGCTCGGACACATGGTCCGGATTGCTCAGAACCAGCCTGCCACCCAGCGAGGGAAAGCGGTCGTACAGATATTTCATGAAGTTGGTCACCGTCTGGCTCGCGGGGCCAGGCGGGGACGCGGCGTAACGTTGGCCGAGGAACGCCTCGTAGGTCTGGAACGGGTCGGAGCCCCAGCTCAGATGCCATTTGCGAAACATCTCGCGCACGAAGGGATGAATCTTCGTGCCAGAGGCAAAGCACCCATAGGCGTAACCATCGTCCGGCACGGACCCAAGCCCGTTGGCGATAAGCCGCTCGGCATATCCGGCAATCAATGCGGCAATCGCCGGCGACAGGTTGGCATCATAGCGCGGCGCATATTTCGACAGGCTGGCCGGCTTGCGCGCGTTGAAGCCGCTGTAATGGAAAAAAGTCAGCGGGCCGCCATCGACCTGCCAGCCATCATCCGTGGCCTCCAGCCGGCGTTGCCCCAAATTCCAGTAGGCCACATTGAGGCCGGTATCGTGCGAGATATGCGCCTTGCTGGCGAACCCAGGCACCAGATCCATGAACTTCTGATCGACGAAAATGCCAATCTCGATCGCGGAAATGCACAGATAGGTCAGCCGCCGCGCCCACCACGCCAGAACAGTACGCGATTCGTCGCAGGCAGACACACCCAGAAAGCCAAGGTTATAGACACCGGCCCGCATGATGGTCATGTCGTTCGGCTCGTCCTCGTCTTCCACCGGTGCGCACAGATGCGGCGTCAGCACAAACGATGCACCACTGCGCAATGGGCCGAGGATGGGTTCGAGCGGCCGGAAAATCTCGATATCAGGGTCGAAATACAAAACCTGGTCATAGTCGAGATGGTTGAGCAGATGCTGGAACATGAACGGTTTGACGGCCGTGTTCATTTCCATGATGTCGTAGCGGAACGAGAACGTGGCAAAGTCATGGATCGGCAGCGTGTGCGCCTCCACAATCGTCCAGTCCGGATCGTAAAGCCCTGCCATGTCGATCCGGCGATCAGCCAGGCACACGAACAGATCCGCCTCCGGATGATGGCGGCGCACCGATTGCAAGAACGTACGCGCCGCGGGCATGTAGTTGTTCGAACATATCGTGAAGATAGCCAGCCGCGACTTCACGGACATTTTGCCTCCAGCATACCAGGCGGTTGTGCGGCCCGACATCCTGGGTTACCCATGTAGGGCAGATTTCCTGCCTAAGTCGAGAACGAACCGATAATTCCCGTTGGCGCCAAGCGGCCAAGTTTCAAGCGGGCTTGTTCTACAGACTGTTAGCCGATGCCGTATCGGACGACTAACTCAGGCGGTTGAATGATCCTCTCAAGACGTGATCGCGTTGCGGTGCAGCTTCCATAATCGAAGTTGAATAAGGAACAATCAGACTCCATTCCTAGTGGTTACGACATGCGATTCGGGCCTGCGAAGCCGAACTTGACACAACCGTCCCCATTAAGCCAAAGATCGCGAAAGAACTTCAGACCCACCAGAAATATTGGCATCGCTCATAGCCCGCTCCAACAATAATCGTACAGTCAGGCCACATTCTTCATTCGGATACGATTCATCCTCCATTGTGACCATGACGTCGCAATCGATGGTATATAATACCAGCGTCAGATCTACACGCGTCAGGGCCAACGCCACAATACTGGCGCCACCACGTCGTGCCCAGGCGACCAGGGCTTTCGAGGCTTCGCCTGGCTGAACATTGAGCACCGGACAAATAAGGATGTCCGCAGGCGTGGGCGGTCGTGTCCTTTCGTCCGGCAGTTCCACGACACCCAGGATTCTGGATGCCTGTCTCAAGGCCAGCACAGGCTCGCCGTTGTGCCAATCCAGCAACTGTCCACGGTCACACTCCAAGGTGTTCTGCAAAACAGCCTTGGCGACTCCCAGCCAAATCCGCTTGCTGCGGAACATCGGCTGCGACCATGACGTGATATCGAGCATGATACGGCGCGGCTGGGGCACTGGAAACGTCCAGGATATCGCCTGGCCGATCGATGCTGCAGCTTGGGCACCGTAAGAGCCCGCTCCGCGCATTGTCGCGATCACGTCCCGGGCCGCGGTGACGGGGCTTTTTGCGGCGTAAAACTCTTCGATGGTTTTGCGATAGGCGCGCGCAACGTTGATAGCGGAGAGGCCGCCTCCTCCATAAGCGCGCCCTGCGTCCCCCAGGCTGCGGCGCAAATCCGGGTCGCAGGCGAGGCGATCGATCGCTGCGGCAAGTGCATCGGTTTCCACGATGTCGGGCAGCATGAGAACGGCCGCCTGCGGCAGTTCGCCCAGCGCGCCGTGGGCGTTAACGATCGCTGGAATGCCGGCGGCAAGGCAGTCGGCAGCACCTGCGGACGTCCCGCCGCGGGACCCCTTTCGAAGTTGAACCGCAATATCGGCTGCAGCAAGCCAGTCACAATAGGTCTCGGCAGAGATGCGGCGTGTAAGCACGAGCGAAGGATGAATGCCCAGCTCATGTGCCCTCCCCGGAAGCGACGTCATAAATGGAGCTTCTGGTGAACCAACGAAGGCGAGCACGGCGCCGTCCTGTCGGGCAATGCTGCTGGCAGCGAAACCTTCTAGTATCTTCCATGGCAGCTTCGTTTCCGATACGGCACCAAACGTTGCAACAATCATTGCCCGCTCGTCAATGCCCAACCTTGCGCGCGCCTCTTTCCGGCTAGGCAACGTAGGCAGGCGGCGGGTGGTGGAAACAATCTGGGTCGTATTCGCCACCGCTGGGCCAAAGGAACGCTCGATCAGATCACGAGCATGCTGCGAATGGACTATCACGCCCAGGCATTGTTGGATTTGTAGCAGGGAGCAGGGGTAGTCTTGGATGGACGCATCGGCGCCGTGCGTCTCGTTCGCTCTCACGGCAATTGGACCATGGGTCATCAAAAGAGTTTGCAAAAACTGTTCTGGGGTGCCGTTCGTGATCTCTATATAGCGAAGAATATTTGCCAGGAAAACATCATGCAAAACAACGACGCCGGAATATTGTGGGAGTAACCATTCGATTTGAAAGCGGTGGAATTCTGAGTTTCCGAGTTGATGGACCACCCGATCGTAGTCCAGAGCACGCTTTGAAAATGCCTCCGGCGTCAGGATTTCGAACGCCAATCGCAAGGAAGGATCTGTGGCGTCCGGATCCTCGGCCACCAGCGTGATGTCATAGTATTCCGCTAACGCCGGCAGGAGATGCTGCACGTAATCGGCAATTCCGGAATGCTGGGGCGGCAGCGGCGCCGTCATTGCCAGCGATAAGCGCGATGCGGGTTTAGCGGTGGGACATTGTCGCGACCCGCGGAATGTGGTGTCTATTGATTCCAACGCGGACCAAGCCCGCCTTGCGCTCTCCTGCCAAGTGAAGCCCGCCGCGTGCTTCAGGCCGTGTTCCACCAAGGACCGCCTGAATCCATCATCTGAAAGTGCCCGGTGCATCAGCTGGGCGATGGAAGCCGGATCATGCGGATTGCACGTGGCATCGGATCGGCCAATTACCTCGGGCAGGCTGCTGGTATTGCTGCCGATCACCGCTGCTCCGCAAGCCATGGCTTCCAGCACGGGCAAGCCGAAACCCTCATGAAGCGATGGAAATACAAACAGCGTGCAGTCAGAGTAAAGCGCCGAGAGATCGGCTTCGTCCACGAAGGAAATTAGCACTACGTCATCCTGCGAAAGGCCAGATGCTTCGGCCCTCACCCATAATTGAGCCTTGTCCACTCGGCCGACGATCACCAGTTTGTGCAATGCGCGAATGGTTTCTGGCAGCATCCCAAACGCTGTGATCAACCCCTGCTCATTCTTGCGGAGATCGCCGCCGCCGACGAACAGCACGTAGCTGTCAGGAAGATTATATTTGGCGTGAAATTCGCGTCGCATCGCGCCATTCAGGACGGCCGGCCGAAACGTTTCGGCCACGCCCGCTCGGATATTGAATATCTGCTCCGGCCGCATACCCAGATGTTCGATCGCTTCTTGCCGGCTGGATTCTGAAATCGCCAGTAATGCCGGCATGGCGCGCAATTGCTCTACCTGACGCAGATACGTCTCCCGAATCGGGCTGCCGATCCAGGCACCATCGAGGTACTGATCCCGCCGGATCAGCGGAATGAGGTCATAGAGCGTCGCCACGCTTAGAACATCGTGCTCGTCGGGGGGAAGGCCCGTGATGACATTATCGTCAAAGCCCTCAAAATGGCTGCTGACATGTACAAGATGTGGTCGAAGAGACTGAAGAAAACGCGCTCTGATCCGCTCGCTGGCTACGCGCTTTGATGCAGACTCCGGCACGATCGCCCCGGTCTCGCCCGCTGGATACCAGACTTTGATCGCATCCTTGCCGATGATATCTTTGAATGACGTTATCAAATCATTTGTGGCGCCTGGAAACAGTCCGTTAAACGCCAGGATCACTTGGTGCTGCCGGGGGGACTGCGCCATGGCGTAGGCAAGTTCATAAGACAGCCGGCCAATACCGCGCAGGCGGCTGGCGCCCTGCGCCCCCTGTAAGTCAATAACCAGCCGCATCTGACCAATCTCTCCGTGATATGAAATGAAGCGACGATCTTCGAGCGGATTATCGAAGTGGAGCGGTCGCCTGAGCGGCCGTTTCCAAGCGCAATGCCATCAATGCCTCATCGCTCAGCAGCCTATAGCTTTTGACGATTTCGGGGGAGGGCAGCAAGGGTGCGGCCGGCACAGGGCGGCGCAGCAGCGGGCGCAGAATTACCCTGATTGACGAGCGCACCAGGCGCAGGCCGGGACGGTCGAGCAGCCGGCGGCCGCGATAGGCAACGCTTCGAAAAATGCGCGTGATCCGCCAGGATGTACTGCGCATCATCGCCTGCTCGCGCGCTTCGGCCGCGCGCGCGGTGGCATAAGCCGCAGCCGTCTGCGCCTGTGCCTGTCTCGTAGCGGCTTCTGCGGCAAAAAGCTTATACGCCGTTTCGGCTGTTTCAGCCTCAGCGTCGGCGGCTATGGCTTCGAACGCCACGGCCCGCGCCTCGAATGCCGCGGCCCGCGCCTCAGCCACCGCCATTCCGGCGCGTGCCGCAGTTATGCCGGCGAGGACGTAATCATCGAACACGTTTGGGGGGATGGTGAAATGCCGCGCTAGTTCGTCAAACCGTTCGGCAGCCAAATAAAAGCGGTTAAGCCCATCGAAATATACGAAACGATAATCAGCATCGAGTAGATAATGCTCCCATTCAGCATACGTTTCCCTCTGGCTCAGCGGCGCCACCGCTTCCACAAGAACGACCCAGGGTCGGGTGCGACCGAAATTCGCCCCAGCCAGAACAGCGTGTTCAAAACCTTCAACGTCAATTTTCAAAAAATGGACGGGTCCATCAACATGGTCGTCGCAGATCTGGGCCAGCGTGGTTAACCCTACCGACAAGCGAGTTATGTCGTAGCCGGCCTTTTCCTGCACGGCAGCCGCGTCGGGATCAACCGTGGTCAGCCCGTTGCCGCCGTCCACCACGAAAAGCTCAATCTCGCCACATGTCTCGCCAACCGCGATCTGTAAGTTGATATCATGCGGGCGTTGGGCCTGCAGAAGTTTAAATGGCCGGTCCGCGGGTTCAATGTTGATTCCGCGCCAACCGTGCTCGCTAAACGCGCGTGTAACCGAGAGTTTATCGGGGTCTGATGCACCCACATCGATCCAGAAGCCACCGTCCACCGATTCCAGCGCTCGCCACAACATGACGTCTTCAAAGTTTTGCGCATAAGACGTGATGGGCATTTTAATCTCACAACTCCATTTCTGGAGCGAACCCGTAACGCAAATTGGCGGACCCGAAACGATTCGAACGTTCGGCCTCTGCCTTCGGAGGGCAGCGCTCTATCCAGCTGAGCTACGGGTCCACTC
>JBBROR010000131.1:0-8924 GCA_038229175.1 Acetobacterales bacterium
GGCGGATGCCACCGCAAGGATGCCGTTGACCACGTTCAGGACCGACTGCACCACGCCCAGCAAACCCGTGCGCGGCGCATCGATCGTGCTGAGGTCGAGTTCGGCGTGAGCGCTCACGCAACCGCCTCGGCCAGCTTCAGCAATTGGGCGCAGGCGGCGTTGCGGTCAGCGAAATCCTTCCAGGCGGTGGCCTGGGCGATGGTCTTCCACTTGGCCAGCGCTTCGGCGTTGAAGTCGGCCACCTTGACGCCGGCCTTGCCATAAATATCGGCCAGGTCCTGGTCGTCCGACTGCGCCGCCTTCAGCGCGAAGGCCTCCATCTCCAGCCCAACCTTCATGATGGCCTTCTGGTGGTCGGCTGGCAGGCTGTCGAAGATCTGCTTGGACATCAAAAGCGGCTCGAGCATGAACCAGAAGCTGCCCTGGCGACCGGTGGTGACGTTCTTGGAGATTTCCTGCAGGCGAAAGCTGATCAGGCTGGTGGCCGAGGTCACGGCGGCATCGAGCGAGCCCGTCTGCATCGCAGCGTAAATCTCGTTGGACGGCACCGACGAAATGATGCCGCCGGCGGCCTTCAGCATCAGGTCCATCTCGCGTGAGCCGCCCCGGATTTTCAGGCCCTTGGTATCGTCCGGCACGATGACCCCTGCAGCACGGCTGGCGATGCCGCCGGACTGCCAGATCCACGAGATGATCTTCACGCCGCGCTTCTCCAGCGACGCCGTCAGTTCCTCGCCGATCTTCGATGTTTTCCAGGCCATGCCCTGGGCATACGTAGCCACCAGGCACGGCATCAGGCCGATATTGACCTCCGGCACCTCGCCACCGGCATAGGCCAGCGGATACACTGCCATATCCAGGGCGCCACGGCGCAGCGACGAAAACTGCGCCACCGTCTTCATCAGCGACGAGCCGGGATAGATCTCGAACTGCAATTCGTTGTTCGTGGCGGCCGACACATCGCGGGCGAAGATGCGCGACAGGCGATCGCGGAAATCCCCCTCGGTGATCGTGCCGCCCGGAAACTGATGGCTGATCTTGAGCGTGCGCACGGCGGCATTTGCAGAACCGGTGCGAAGAACGACTGGTGCGGCCAGCATGCTGCCCAGGATGGTGCGACGTGCGAACATTGTGGAAGTTTCCCCCTCAAGACCGTGACTCTTCAGGGACACGGATGCGCGGCTCTTACCGCAGTCTCGATCTGCTGCAAACTGTTAGTGCTGACGCGTTTTACCCGATCACCAAGGTATTTTCGTAATCGGCGCGCGTGTCGTAAAAATTGAAACCGCTGGCATAAGATCAGTGCGGTGCAGCCCCGTGATGTGCCTCGATCACGCGCCACCGTTTGTTACCCACGGAGTAGCGTGCGCTGGGCGACGTATCCATTCAACACCGACAGGCAATTCGTTCGGCAGTGCTGATCGTTGTGGCGCAGCCGGGCACACGTCGCTGCGCGGCAAGCCGATGAGACGTTGATGCGTTTGGGTAAAGCAACGCAAACGCATCAGGATCGAAAGGCCGCCATCGTTTCAGGCGCCTGAAGCTCAGATGAAAGCGGCCCGATCAGCGACGATCGGGCCGTGTTATCTTTCGCCGGCGAGCGTTTTGTTCAGCGCGCGCGGTAGGCGCGATGGCACGCGCCGCAGGTGCTTCCGCCTTCGGCGAACTGGGCGTTAAAGCCCGGCGTATCACCGGCCTTGGCGAAAACCAGCAGCTTGTCGAAGGCTGCGACATAGGCTGCGTCCACCTTGTCAAAGCCGGCACGATCCGACCAGATTTCAGGTTTTGCCTTGGTGTTGCCGCCAGTTTCAGTCCCAACCGGGAAATAGTCCTTCAGCCTGTGCGTGCGATCGGACAACTCGGTGGCAGCCTCGACCTGAGAGGCGGCTGTAGCGCCACCTTCGACCGCCTTCTTCATTGCAGTGGCCAGCTCGCCAACACGCTTCTGATTGGCCTGGCGCGTGGCAATGATCTCGTCGGGCGTGGCGGCGAGGCTGGCGACAGACCCGGCGACCAACAGCGCTGTAGCAAATAGCAAGACTCGTTTCATATTAGCGCCTTCTCGATTTCTTGACTGCCACCCACATCTGGTAACGCCTTTGCGTAAGGTCTGCCATGCGAAAAGTCGACGGAGGCTCGGAATCTTTTTTGAACGAAGTTTCGGCCTCAATTTGTCTTGAAGCCGTTTTGTATGATGGTGGCCCAAATGAAGGCGGTGGTGGTATTCTGTGGCGCGAGCATGGGCGCCCGCCCGATCTGGCGGGAGGAGGCTGCTGCGCTCGGCGCGGGGCTGGCCCAGGCGGGTATCCGCCTGATTTATGGCGGTGGTGGAATCGGCCTGATGGGCGTGGTCGCAGACGCCTGCCTACGGGCCGGAGGCGAGGTCACGGGCGTGATTCCATCATTTCTGACGCAGCGCGAGCATGCCATGCCAGAACTTGCGCGGCTCGAGGTGACGGACAGCATGCATAGCCGCAAGCTGCGCATGTTCCATCTTGCCGACGCGGCGATTTCGTTCGCCGGAGGCCTCGGCACGCTGGACGAAACATTTGAATTTCTGACCTGGAAGCAGCTTGGCCTTCACGCCAAGCCGATCATCGTATGCGATGTCGAAGGCTCCGCTCAGGCATTGCTCGGGGCGATCGAGGCCAGCATCGCGATGGGATTTGCCGAGCCGAATGTGCGCCAACTTTACGAGGTCGTGGATGGTGTGCCCTCCCTGCTGTCACGCCTGCGATGACAGCCCAGCCTGGCGCTTGCCCTTTCGCCAGTCCGGGTTTATACGCCGCGCTTCGGGCGGGACGTAGCACAGCCTGGTAGTGCGCCTGCTTCGGGAGCAGGAGGCCGGAGGTTCGAATCCTCTCGTCCCGACCAGCCTCTTCCCTGACCGCCTGCCTCAGCGCTGGTGGACCGACCAGAACATGAGCCATCGGATAGGGATGACCCAGACCGAACCGGCAATGGCAAAATAGACCGCCTGGATCGCCCAATGCATTGTCTGGATGGCATCTGCCAGAATGACAGCCGACGCCAGATAGGCGAAAAATCCGATAAGGCCAGCGGCAATGGCGATGGGAATACGTGACATTGCACCGATGTAGGCTGGACTGCAGCGACACACCAGACCTTGCGGCGATATGGCGGCGGCGATAAGCCCAACACGTCTGATGGGAAAGGCGCTGCAGCTTCATGGATCTGAAAGACCACATCCGGGGAATTCCGAATTTTCCGAAACCGGGGATCCTGTTCTACGATATTTCAACCTTGCTGCGTCATGCCGACGCTTGGCAGGTGGCAATGGGAAGATTGGCTAAAACAGTGCGTCAATATCAGCCTGATCTGATAGCGGGCATCGAATCGCGTGGCTTCTTGATGGCAGCACCGCTCGCATTGAAACTCGGCTGCGGGTTCATCATGCTGCGCAAGCGCGGCAAGCTTCCTGGCACCACAATCGGTCTAGATTACGCGCTGGAATACGGCACCGACCGGATCGAAATTCAAGACGACGCTGTCAGGCCGGGCCAACGCGTGGTTGTGGTGGACGATCTTCTTGCAACGGGCGGCACGATGTCGGCCGGTATTTCGCTGCTCCGCAAGGTTGGGGCCGAGGTGCCCGCCGCGGTGGCACTGATCGAACTGACCTTCCTGGCCGGCCGCGATCGACTGGGCGTGCCGTTCGAATCCCTGGTTTCCTACGACGAATGATATGAAGGCGCAGCCCGGCCCAGCCCAGGCCAAGGATGGTGGGGGGCACATTCGCAATGCCCTACCCCTGGACCGGCGAGCCTGCATGGCATTGGCAGCAAACGCGTTGCTCCTGACGATGAGCAAGGCCAAGGCGGCAGCGCCTGTCACAGCGGCTCTCGCATTAATGCCAACGCTGCTGTCGAGCCAAGCTGGAATAATGGTGGGCGGCCCCGCCAACGGTCCGCTGGCAGGCTGGGCGCAGGTGTTGGCCGCAGCGATTGCCCAACGCATCGGCGCATCGGGCCAGAGCCTGAGAATTACCTACGTGGGCGGGGCTGACGGGGTGACAGCCGCCAACCAGTTCGAAGCACGCACCGCACCGGACGGCTCGACGGCATTGCTTGTGTCCGGTTCCTCCGCGATTGCGTGGCTGATCGGTGACCCACGCGCGCAATTCGACGCCGGCCGCTGGCTTCCGGTGGCAACCGGCCTGGGGTCGGGCATCGTCCTTCGCGCACCCACGCAATCGGCATCAATGGTCGCTTCCCGCCCGCGGCTCGCCGCCTCCGGACCAGCTGAGCTGGCCCTCGCTGCAACGCTTGGGCTGTCTCTGCTGGGGATCGAAACACAATTGGCCAACGATACCGACGATCCCTTGACGCTGATGAAAAGGGGCCTGGCTGATTATGTGTTTCTCCGCGGCCAGAATGCAGTGGATGCAACGGCGTTGGCCCGGGCGCTCGGCGCCACTGCGATATTCTCCCTTGGCATGATGGACGACGCAGGCGGCTTGAGCCGTGATCCGCAGATCGCCGACATACCTACCCTGTCGGAGATCCTCGCGGCCCGACCAAACTCACCCTACCGGCCAGGTCTGCTGGCCGCATGGCGGGCCGTGGCGGCTTCAGCCCAAATTGAATTCGCCCTCGTGCTGCCTTGGCTGACCCCATCTGGCACCGTTTCGCAGTGGCGCAGTGCAGTCTCGCAAATCAACGTCACGACAAAACCAGACACGGCACCGGACGCAACATCACGTCTGGCACAAGGTGCTACCTTGCGTTGGCAGACCGATCCAGCTGACAATTTTGGACTTGCTGCCATCGCAGTCGAATCAAACACGCTGCTGGAATTGCGACGCTGGGCCGCGCAACGACTGCCCTGATACCCTGCTGCACTTCTACCGGGGCGCCCGCGCGTACTCCGGATTGCGAAACCTCTCGAACGTCACATCCGTATCCCGATAGCCCGGCTGCGCCGACTCACCGAATGCCGCAACCAGCGCAGCGTGTCGTTCCTCGATATGGCCAATATACTCGGGATGAGGAATGATAAACATCGCGTTTTCAGCGATCGCCCGCAGCACCATCTCGCCCACGAAGACCGGATCCATCCGCTGGGCCTGCTCAATGCGCAACGCTTCGGAGCCCACCGTCGCCAGCCCTTCGAACGCCCCGGGATCCCGCGACCTGATCGCCACAGAACTGGCGAACAAATTGCTCCGCACCCCACCCGGGCACAGCACGCTCACGCCGATATCCGCCGGCGCCAACTCGGCCCGCATCGATTCCGACAGCCCCACAACAGCGTATTTCGATGCGCAATACGCTGCAATTCCGCCCGGTGCCATCAACCCGCCAGTGGATGCCGTGTTCACGATATGCCCACCCTGCCCACGCGCAAGCATTCGCGGCACAACCGCGTGCGCGCCCAGGAAAGTACCGGTGGCGTTGATCTCCAGCACCATCCGCCACAGCGCCTCCGGCATCTCGGCCACGGTCATCTCCCGACCGTCCGCAAATCGGCCCTGCCCTACGCCGGCGTTGTTGCAAAGCACCGCAACAGGCCCCACTGCCGCTTCCGCCGCGTCCAAAGCACGCTCCCATTCCGTTGCACTGGTCACGTCCAACCACACTGCCATTTCCAGGCCTGGCACACCCGCCTTGGCCGCTTTCAAGGCGGTTTCATCGATGTCTGCAATGACGACCCGCAGACCGGCTGCAATGAATGCCCGGGCCATTCCCAACCCGATCCCGCTTGCCCCACCGGTGATCAATGCCGTCTTACCCACAAGATTCTTCATCGCACGCTCCGACCGTTCCGCCATGCTGGGCGAGGCAACCCAGATACCCACCCTATCCGCCTCCTCGCAATGTGTCATTCTGGCGGAAAACCGAGCCGACGGCCGGGCTCTTGATGTCACTACCAGCGGGTTAGCCAGCCTGTGAGAATCCGCGAGTTAACGACCCGACGAATTCGTAGAGCTCAACGGGGTGGCGAGCCGAGCGGCGTTGACCGCTTGCGTCGCTTCACAACGGGCCGGCTGACGCAGGCCAAGGATCAACTGCTGGAAGACAGCCGCGCCAATACTGCCAACTCCGGAATACGATCGGGCGGCACGAAGTAGAAGCAGAAGACGTAGGGGTGCGAGGCCTCAAACACAGCAGGTGACGGCGACGCACGCTGCATTGTGCCCGGATCAAAGCCCTCGATCGGCCGCCAATCGCCATAGAACTCGTAAAAGCCACGATACCCCAGCTCCGCCAGGAACGCTGGCACATCCTTCGTGCTGCCCGCGCGGTGGCGTTCCTCGATTTCAACCGACAGAACAGGCCGGCACCGGCGCAGCGTCTCGACCGCCCCCCGCAAAACCTCCAACTCCGCCCCTTCAGCGTCCAGCTTGATGCCGGTCACATCGACAAGGTTGAGATGGTCGAGCGGCAGCATAGGCACATTGTAGCGGCGCACCGCTTCGATGCCGGAATCATGGCGCTGCATGGCGGTGTAGTCTTTGACCGTGGAGGCCCATTGCTCCTGCGCCGCCCCCCCCACCACCGGCACTTCCAACACGAGATTACCCACAGCGTGCCCCAAGGCTTCGGGCCGCAAACGCACATGGGCGGGGATGTCGCCACCATGAGCCAGGCGCATCGCCGCTTCCAGCCTTATGAAGGCAGGTGGTAAAGGTTCAAAAGCCAAAAGCAAGGCGCCCGGCAGGAATGACAACGGCACGGCGAGCGCACCGTCATGGGCACCGACGTCGATCAGTGTGCCGACGCAGAACAGCGCCCGATGAAAATCAGTTTCGTTCATCTTGAGCCCTTTGGTTTCGACGTTCAGCGGCAGGCTCAGGGCTGCTTTGCCAATGCTGAGGCATTGAAGGTTTAAGTCAAACTGAAATACGGCGCTCCAGAAAATGGGATTAAGATTGGGGTTGCCCCAGTTCGCTGGACATCCCGATGCTTTCGCCTGGCCTCACGCGCAGAATACCAAGACTTGCAGTCGCTATAGATGCCTTTGTATCAGGCGCTTAAACCATATAGCCAACGTCTGACGTCGCAGTTGGATAGGCGAACATGGTTTCTTTCAATTGATCGCAAGTCAGTCCGTGTCGGATGGCAAGGGCGAAAATATTGATGACCTCTTGCGCATCCGGGCCGACAAGGTGGGCGCCAAGAATGCGGCCGCTGCCTTCTTCAATGATGGTCTTGAATCCATACACCGGTTCAGCCAGTCGCCGTGCTGTAAACCATTGCGGCACCTTGTCCCACTTTACGCGGAAACGGAGCCCCTGGGCGGTCGCGTTGGCTTCGGTTAACCCCACGGCCGCGATAGGGGGAATAGTAAAGGCAACGCTTGGTACGCCGCGATAATCGGGCCGGTGCTTGTTTCCCTCCAGTAGATTGCCTGCAACGACCTTCGCGTCATGACTTGCAACTGGAGTAAGTGGAGGCCCGCTGCCTGCCGCATCCCCAGCCGCATACACACGGGGGTTCGAGACGCTTTGGAGATACTCATTCAATTTCAAGCGGCCATTGTCCAGCGCTATTCCGGCCGAAGCCAGATCAAGCCCACCCAGGTCCGGAGCACGGCCTGCAGCATGCACCACCAGGTCTGCGATCAGCACCTGTTCGCGACCGTCTGCATCAAAGTAGACCGAGAGCCCCTGACCCGCCTTCTCGACGCGCTTGACCGTGGAATGAATGCGCACATCAATGCCGAGCGTATCGAAGCTCTCCATGAGCAAACCAACCAGGTCTGGGTCGAACATGTGCATCATCCCGGCGCCCTGCTCCAACACCGTCACCCGCGACCCGGCACGCGCGGCAAGATGAGAGAATTCGGCGGCGATGTAGCCGCCTCCCACCAAGACGATATGTGCGGGCAAAGAATCGAGTTCCAGGAAATCGTCACTGGTGACCACGTATTCCTCTCCTGGAATGCCAAGCGGCACAGGCCGGGCTCCGGTAGCGATCAGGACGTGGCGCGCTTTCAATTCGATCCCGTGGACGTCGACCATGTCTGCGCCGATGAAGCGGGCTGCACCATGAAATACATCGATGCCCTGTGCGCCGTAGCGCTTCTTCTGCTTTGCAGGAACAGGGTCAGTGAACGAGCGCTTGAAAGCCATGAGATCCGGCCACCGGATATGCAAATCTCCCTCGACACCATGGCCACGCATGCGCCGTGCAGCGTCCAAAGGCTCTTCGCCACTGACAAGCAACTTTTTGGGATCGCAGCCGCGCAACACGCACGTGCCCCCCAAGGGTCGAGAGTCGATCACAGCCACCGTCCACCCGACAGCCCTCACTTGCGCGCTGGTGACCTGCGCGGCAGTGCCGGAGCCAAGCACCACAAGATCATAGGACGGGCTCATCGGGGGAGTTTCCTTACTATCGGGGATAATGAGCAACAGTAAGCAAGACGTGTAGTGAAAATGACGTTCGTGTTCCAAAGTGGAGAATCAATCAAAATCTTGGAATAACTCCACATAATTAGTCTTCGCAGCAGGTCCTTAAATATTTGTGAATCAAGTTTGCTATAGAAAATATGAAAATTCATATTATGCAAATATCGCAGTGCCTAATCACCTCGCGATAGAAGGTATCTCACCAGGGCGGCAATACCAAGAATAACCAACGCGAGAACCAGGAAGCCGAAAAGGCCCATCCCGAACATCATGCCGCCCATCCCACCGTTCATCATATCGCGCATGGGAGCATCCCTTGGTCTGCCAGACAGGCGGCCTGCAATCGGCTTATTTCGTTAAGTTCGCACCCCGCATATCGTTCCATCAGTTGCAGCTTCACTCTCCCCAGGCCTTGCTTCTTGGCCTCTCATGGATTTCCCTATCGAACGATATCCCGCGCTAATCCCCTGTGGCGCCCATCTTCTCAGCCAAGGCGGGCATGGTAGCGTGCCGCCGCGGAGCAAGTTTGCGCTGCAGCCGATCAAGATAA
>JBBROR010000132.1:0-8907 GCA_038229175.1 Acetobacterales bacterium
GCCCGCGAGGGCGGATATACCTGATCAAGGACATGCTTGAATCGGGCCGTCCCGCCACCGAGGAGGTGGTGCGGCATGTGGATCGGTGCCTTTCGTGCATGACGACGTGTCCGTCCGGCGTGAACTACATGCATCTGGTGGATCACGCGCGTAGCTACATCCAGAACACCTACCGCAGGCCGTGGCACGAGCGGCTGCTGCGCCACGCGCTGAAGCTGGTGCTGCCGTATCCGCGGCGGATGCGGGTGGCGTTGCTGGGGGCGTCCTTGGCGCGGCCATTGAGCGTGCTGTTGCCGAACCGCGGCATCTTCTTCCAGCGGCTTCGTGCGATGCTGGCGCTGGCACCCAAGCGCGTGTCGTCGGCGAGTTCGGTGGAGCGGCCACAGATCCATGCCGCCATCGGGACGCGGCGGGGCAGGGTGGCGTTGCTGGCCGGCTGCGCGCAGCAGGTGCTGGCGCCGCAGATCAACCAGGCCACCATTCGCCTGCTGACGCGCATGGGCATCGAGGTGGTTGTGGCCAAGGGTGCCGGCTGCTGCGGAGCGCTGACGCATCACATGGGCCTGCACGACCCCGCCATGGCCTCGGCGCGCGCCAATATCGCAGCATGGACGTCTGAGATCGACGGCGCCGGGCTTGATGCGATCGTCATCAACACGTCTGGCTGCGGCACCACCGTGAAGGATTATGGGTTCATGTTCCGGACCGAGGCCGACCGGGCCGAGGCGGAAGCCGTGTCTGCGCTGGCCTGCGACATCAGCGAGTATCTGGTTCGGCTCGGCTACGTCCCCACCCGGCCAAAGCCGGAGCTGACGGTGGCGTATCATGCCGCGTGCAGCCTGCAGCACGGGCAGAAGATCACCATCGAGCCGAAGGCGCTGCTGGTGGCTGCCGGGTTCAAAGTGGTGGTGCCGAAGGAGGCGCATATCTGCTGCGGGTCGGCAGGCACCTACAACCTGATGCAGCCGGAAATCGCCGGGCAGCTGCGGGAGCGCAAGCTGGCGAATCTCGCGGCCGTGAAACCCGACCTGATTGCTGCGGGAAATATTGGCTGCATCACCCAACTCGCCGGGAAGACGCCGGTGGTGCACACGATCGAATTGTTGGACTGGATGGCGGGCGGGCCGGAGCCGGTGGGCCTTCCCGTCCAGCGCTGATGGTGCTTGCATCCGGGCGTGGTGGTGGGCGAGCATGGGCCATGCGCAAGATTTTGCTTGGCCTGCTTTTGCTCGTTTCCCCGGCTTTGGCCCAGCCGAAGCCGGATGCACCGAGACCTGAGCTGGAGCAGCTGCTGACAGCACTGGCGCTGGCGCCGAGCGAGGAGGTGGCGGCCCGTATGGAGTCGCGCATCGCCCAGTTATGGCTGCGCGCGGGCGGGCCGACCGCGGGGCTGCTGATGGCGCGCGGCTCTCGCAACCTGGCCTCCGGCGAATCAGGCGAGGCGATCCAGGATTTTGACGCGGCGCTGGCGTTGGAGCCGAACCTGACCGATGCGTTCGGCCGGCGGGCGATGGCGCGATATCACGCGGGAGACATCAAGGGCGCGATGCGCGACCTGGAGGAGACGCTTCGCCGGGAGCCGCGCCATTTTGCCGCCTGGCGCAGCCTGTCGGGGCTGGCGGAGGCACAGGGGAACCTCGTGGGGGCGTTGGCGGCCTGGAAGAAGCTGCTGGAGGTCGATCCGAAGACCTCAGGTGCGCAAAGCCATCTCAGGGAATTGGTGAGGAAGGTGGAAGGCGAGGAGAGCTGACGCGCTCGGGCGAAGCGCTCTTATCATAATGGCCCATCGCGTGTTGATGGAGTGCCAAAGCGCACCTCATCCCAAAGCCACGGCCTGGATGAAACGGTGGACTGCATCCACCTTACGCCCGCCCGCTGGCGAAGCGGACGGCTTCTTCTGCGGCGCGGAACATGCCGCGGGCCTTTTGTTTGGTTTCCTCGTATTCGGCCACGGGGTCGCTGTCGGCCACCACGCCGGCGCCGGCCTGAATGTGGAGTATGCCGTCCTTGACGACAGCGGTACGCAGCGCGATGCAGGTGTCCATCGTGCCGTCCGGGGCGAAATAGCCGATGCAGCCGGCGTAGATGCCGCGGCGGACGGGCTCCAGCTCCTCGATGATCTGCATGGCGCGGACCTTGGGTGCACCGGTGAGGGTGCCGGCGGGGAAGCCGCCGACCAGCGCATCCACCGCGTCAAGCCCTGGTCGCAGCCTGCCTTGGACTTCTGACATGATGTGCATGACGTGGCTGAAGCGTTCGATGGCGAAGCTTTCGGTCACCTTCACCGTGCCGATCTCGGCCACGCGCCCGACATCGTTGCGGCCAAGGTCGAGCAGCATCAGATGCTCGGCGCGCTCTTTCGGATCTCCCAGCAGTTCGGCGGCCAGCGCCTGGTCCTCCTCATGCGTGGCGCCGCGGGGGCGGGTGCCGGCGAGGGGGCGGATGGTGACGATGTCGTCGCGCAGGCGGACCAGGATTTCCGGGCTCGAGCCGACAATGGCGAAACCGCCGAAGTCGAGGAAAAACAGAAACGGAGCGGGGCTGATGCGGCGCAGCGCGCGATACAGCGAGAAGGGAGGCAGAGCGAAGGGCACCGAGAAGCGCTGGCTGGGCACCACCTGGAAGACGTCGCCGGCGCGGATGTATTCCTTGGCGCGTTCCACTGCGTCGATATAGCCCTGTTTTGTGAAGCTGGAGTTTGGCTCCGGCAGCGGGGGAAGATCTACGGCGGGGGCGGCCATTGGCAAAAGGCGGGTCAGCGCCGTGGCGCCCTGGGCCAGCCGATCCTGGGCCGATTGCCAGGCGGTGGCGGCTGAAACACCCGGGCGCGGATAGACCGGGGCCGCGAAGGTGAGCAGGTCCGTCACGTTGTCAAAAATGGCGAAAATGGTGGGACGCAGCATCACCGCATCGGGCACGCCCATGGCATCGGCGTTCTTGTCCGGCAGGTCTTCCATCTGGCGGACCATGTCGTAGCCGAGATAGCCCACCAGCCCACCGGCCATTGGCGGCAGGCCGGCCGGCACGTCCAACCGGGCTTCGGCGATCAGCGCGCGCAGGCTGTCGAGCGGCGAGGCAGCCTCCGGCACGAAGCCGTAGGGCGCTGCCAGCGCGTTGCGGTTGAGCTCGGCGACGCCTTGGCGGACGCGCCAGACGAGGTCCGGGTCCATGCCGATGATGGAGTAGCGGCCGCGGGAGGCACCCCCCTCGACGGATTCGAGCAGGAAGCTGAGCGGGCGGCCCTGGGTAAGTTTGAGGAAGGCGGCCACCGGGGTTTCCAGGTCGGCCACGGCCCGGTTCCACACCAGATGGCCGCGTCCGGCATTGTAGTCGGCGGCGAAGCCGGCTTCGTCGGTCACGGCGTCACCTCGGCCGTGCTGAGCTGTTCGAGCTGGGCGCGGTTGACCTTGGGATGCGCCCGATTACGCACGGCGGTGGCGAACAGGGTTTCCTGGTCGTCGGCGATCGATTTGGCGAGTGCCTCGCGCATCTGGGCATAGCCTGGGGCATCCTTGGCGGGATCAGCTACCATGATGTCGAAGAGCACCGCGACCTCGAAGCCTTCCGGGGTTTCCGCCATGGTCGGCTCGCCTTTTTTCAGCGCGAACAGTGGCGTGACAAGTTGGGCGGACACGCCTTCGACCGGTGCTGAGCGGCCGACGGCGGGCAGGGTGCGGATCTGCATGCCGGCGACGGTGGCGGCATCCTCCAGCGATTGGCCGCCCTTGATGGCTGCCAGCAGCTTCGCCGCGGCTTCCTCCTGGGTGCGGCGGACGGCATCGCGCGTCCAGTCGGCGCGCACGGTTTCGAGGACATCGGCGAGCTTGCGGGTTTCCGGCGGTATGATCTCGTCGATGGTGAAAGCGAAGAACGACTGCGCGCCGCTGGCAGCGTTGGGTGCCTGCGTCAGATGGGCGGGATCACCCTTCTTGGCCTGGAAGACGGCCTGGATGAGGGCGGGGCGCAGCTCGTCGGGTCCTGGGATCGGCGCGCGGGCGCCCTCCGGCGTGTTGCCCTGCGCATCGAGCGTGCCGGCGACGGCGGCGAGGCCGAGGTCGCCTTGCAGGTCGTCGAGCGCCGTGCCGGTGGACAGCGCGTCTTCCACCTTGTTGGCGCGCGTGTAGAGCAGGTCGGTGGCACGGTCGGCCACGATGCGGGCTTTCAAGACCGGCGTCATGTCGGCCAGGGTTTTCGTCGCCCCCGGGATAATCGCCACGACCTTGACCACGTGCCAGCCGAGTGCGCTGCGCACCGGGGCGGGCACGTCATCGAGGGTGGCTTCGAACACGGCCTTGCCGAGTTCGGGGGCCGGGAACTCGTCGACCGCGGCATCGGGGAGTTCCACACCAGAGGCACCGGCGTCGCTGGCCAGTTTCTGGATGGCGGCCCAGTCGGCGCCGGCCTTCCATTCGGCGGCCAGCTTCGTGGCGACCGCCTCGTCCTGGGTCAGCAGCACCTGCACGGAGCGCTTCTCGGCGGTGTTGAATTCGGATTTTCGGCCTTCATAGGCGCTGGCGATATCGGCGTCGGAGACCTCGATCTCTTTTTCGAGGGTCTCCGGTGAGAGTACAATCGCCTTGATGCGGCGGTATTCGGTGGTGGCGTATTTGGTTTTGTTGTTGTCGTAGTAGCGCTGCAGTTGAATGTCCGTGGCCGGCTCGGGCGCCTTGGCGGCGGCGAACGGATATTCGACGGCTTGGGCAACGCGCTGCTCGCGCTGGAAGGCGAACACGGCGCGCGCCATTACATCGGGTGCCGCGGTGCCGGCGCGGATGGCTTCGAGCATCTGGCGCTGGCCGAGGTCGGAGCGCATCAGATCCAGGAAGCGCTTCTCGGTCAGCCCGTTGTTGCGCAGCACGGTCTCGAAGGTGGGGCGGTCGAACACGCCGCTGCGGCCTTTGAAGGAGGGGATGTCGAACACTGCCTGGCGCACGGCGGCATCGGGGGCTGAGAGCTTCCACTCGGCCACCTTGTTGTCCAGGGCTGCGGCGGTGATCAGGCGTTCGACGGCCTGGGCGGCTACGGAGCGCCGGATTTCCGGGGTGGGGGCGATCTGGGTGCCGAACATCCGCGTCACCTGGGCCAGCTGGCGCCGATAGGCCTCCTGCGCCTCAGGCAGTTCGATTTTGCGATTTCCCACCACGGCGAGCGCGGAATCGCTGCCGAAATTGCGAACGACGTCGGCCACGCCCCACAGGCCGAAGGAGGCCACGAGCACGATGAAGAACAGCTTTGCCAGCCAGGTGTCGAGGAAGCGGCGAACGAGTGTCAGCATGATATGTCCGATAGCAGTGAGGGCGCGCCCACGGGCGGGAGAGCTATGAAGCCTCGCCCAAGGGTGAGAAGGCGATGCGGCCGACCCCTTTTCAGAGGTTTGCGTGCGACGGTTTGCCAGCTTGCGGCGCAATCGGCTAGAGCCATCGCTGATTGGGAGAATTGATGATGCGCCAGCTGATCGCGGGCAACTGGAAGATGAATGGGCTCACCGGCCAGGTAACATCGATTCTCAATCCGCTTTTGGCGGCCAACGGGATGGAATGCGAGCTGTTGGTCTGTCCGCCTGCCACGCTGCTGATGGTTGTGGCCGATCGCCTGCGTGGAAGTCGCATTCTGCTCGGCGGGCAGGACTGCCATGCAAACGCCAGCGGGGCGCATACCGGCGATATCTCCGCCCCCATGTTGCGTGATGCCGGAGCGGGCTGGGTTATCGTGGGCCATTCCGAGCGCCGCGCCGATCATGCCGAAACGGACAGCGTGGTGCAGGCCAAGGCACGCGCCGCGCATTCAGCCGGCCTTGGCGTGATTGTCTGCGTTGGCGAGACCGAGCAGCAGCGCCAGTCCGGCCAGGCCAGCGCGGTGGTGAAAAGCCAGTTGATCGGCAGTCTGCCGGCGGATTTCACGGGTGTGGTGGCGTACGAGCCCATCTGGGCGATCGGGACCGGGCGCACGCCCACCGAGGAGGACGTGGCCGCGATGCACGCGCACATCCGCGCCACGCTGGTGGCGCATCTCGGCGATGCGGGCCAGGCCATGCGTATCCTGTATGGTGGGTCTGTAAAGCCGTCCAACGCCGCATCACTTCTGGCGTTGCCCGAGGTCGGTGGCGCGCTGGTGGGCGGCGCCAGTCTGAAGGCTGAGGATTTTCTGGCGATCGCACGCGCTTCGCAATAGTTGCCGCATGTCTCAGCTGCGTCTAGAAGGCCCCATGATGCGCCCGTTTCGTCTGGCCGCCGATCTCTATAGGCCGCTATGGCTCCAAGGAATTTCATGACCTCCGTCCTGCTGATCGTGCATCTGTTCGTGACCCTCGCCTTGATCGGCCTCGTGCTGATTCAGCGCAGCGAGGGCGGCGGCCTGGGTATCGGCAGCTCGCAGGGCATGGGCGCGTTCATGGGCGGGCGCGGCACGGCCAACCTGCTGACCCGCACCACCGCCATACTGGGTGCTATGTTCTTCGGGCTGTCCCTGGCGCTTGCGCTTCTGAACCGCGGCACGACGGGTGTGGGCCATTCCTTGCTCGACAATCCACCGCCGGCCGCGAGCACACCGACGCCTGGTTCCACGCTGCCGGGTGCGGCTCCGGGATCGGCGCCCGGCGACGTTTCGCTGCCGCCAGTGGCGCCGACAGCAGCACCCGTGGTGCCTACGGCGCCGAAGGGCCCGAGCGTTCCGACGAACTGATCTCTGCGTGGATGGCCCTGCTCGGGGCTGTCACGTTAAAGCTGCTGAGCTGCAAGGACCAAGCAGAATGCCATCGTGGTTTCCCGTAAGGTCGGCCCGCGCCTATCGTGTGTGCCCATGACCCGGTTTGTATTCATCACCGGCGGCGTGGTGTCCTCGCTTGGCAAAGGGGTTGCCTCGGCCTCCCTGGGCGCCCTGCTGCAAACGCGCGGCTACACCGTGCGCATGCGCAAGCTGGACCCATACCTCAACGTCGATCCGGGCACGATGTCGCCGTATCAGCATGGCGAGGTCTATGTCACCGATGACGGGGCCGAGACCGATCTTGACCTTGGCCATTACGAGCGTTTCACCGGGGTTCCTGCGTCCAAGAGCGACAACGCCACCACCGGACGCATCTACCAGGACGTGATCGCCAAGGAGCGCCGGGGCGACTATCTGGGCGCCACCGTACAGGTGATCCCCCACATCACCGATGCCATCAAGGATGCCATCACCGCAAAGACGGTGGATTCCGACGGGCGCCCACTGGATTTCGTGCTGATCGAGATCGGCGGCACCGTGGGCGACATCGAAAGCCTGCCGTTCCTCGAAGCCATCCGCCAGCTTGGCAACGAGCTGGGACCGCAGCTCGTGATGTTCGTGCACCTGACCTTGGTTCCGTGGATACCCTCGGCCGGCGAGTTGAAGACCAAGCCGACGCAGCATTCCGTGAAGGAACTGCTGAACGTGGGCATCCAGGCCAACATGCTGCTGTGCCGCTGCGATCGTCCGATTCCAGAGAACGAGCGACGCAAGATCGCGCTTTTCTGCAATGTTAGGCCAGAGGCTGTGATCGCCGCACTTGACGTGGACACGATCTATGCGGTGCCGATCAGCTATCATGCTGAGGGCATGGACCGCGAGGTGCTGCGACACTTTGGCCTGCCGTTCGAGGTCGAACCCGATCTTGGCCGTTGGCAGCGAATCTGCGCCACGGTGCGCGCGCCCGAAGGCACGGTGCGGATTGCGGTTGTGGGCAAATACACGAACCTTCTGGACAGCTATAAGAGCCTGTCTGAAGCCTTGCAGCATGGCGGCATCGCCAACCATGTGAAGGTCGAGCTGGACTGGGTGGACAGCACGATCTTCGAACAGCCGGATACCGTGGCGCGGCTTGAGGGCGTGCATGGCATCCTGGTGCCGGGCGGCTTCGGCGAGCGTGGCACCGAGGGCAAGATCAACGCGGTGCAGTTCGCACGCGAACGAAAAATTCCATTTTTCGGCATCTGCTTCGGCATGCAGATGGCGGTGATCGAGGCGGCCCGGAACCTGGCGGGGCTGGAACATGCGTCGTCCACCGAATTCGGGCCGTGCGACGTGCCGGTTGTGGGGCTGCTGACGGAATGGGCGCGCGGCAACGAGGTTGAAATCCGCGAGGAAGGTGGCGATCTCGGCGGCACGATGCGGCTTGGTGCATACCCCGCGCATCTTGCCGAGGGGTCGCTGGTGCGCGCCACCTATGGCGATGTGCCGGTGATCTATGAGCGGCATCGCCACCGCTATGAGGTGAACGTGCGCTACCGCGAGCAGCTGGAAAGCACCGGGCTGCACTTCTCCGGCATGTCTCCGGATGGCGTGCTTCCGGAGATTGTGGAATTGCCGGGCCATCCATGGTTCATCGGCGTGCAGTATCATCCGGAACTGAAATCCAAGCCGTTCGATCCGCACCCGCTGTTCCGCGGATTCATCGAAGCAGCCGTGAAGCAGTCGCGCCTTGTCTGAGCAGCGTATCGTGGAGGTCGGGCGCGTGCGTTTCGGCAACGTACTGCCGATGGTGCTGGTCGCTGGCCCTTGCCAGATCGAGAGCCGTGGTCACGCGATGGAAATGGCGTCTGTCATTTCTGAAATCTGCGCCGGGCTGGGCCTGCCCTGGATCTACAAGAGCAGCTTCGACAAGGCGAACCGCACCTCGGCCGGTGCCGAGCGTGGCGTGGGCATGGGCTTGGGCCTGGACATTCTGGCAGATATCCGCGCGCGCTTTGGCTGCCCGGTGCTGACGGACGTTCATGATGCCGCCCAGTGCGCGCCCACCGCCGCGGCGGTGGACGTGTTGCAGATCCCCGCCTTTCTGTCGCGCCAGACCGATCTGCTGATCGCGGCGGGCGAGACGGGGGCTGCGATCAACGTCAAGAAGGGGCAGTTTCTGGCGCCCTGGGACATGGTGCACGTGGCCGCCAAGATCGC
>JBBROR010000133.1:0-8885 GCA_038229175.1 Acetobacterales bacterium
AAGCTATTCCTGGCAAGTTTTCGAAATCATGGCGCGTTCCACGAGGCATGCTCGATGATGGTGGCCAGCCGGATCGTGGAGATCACTGATCCCGCCTGGTTGCGTATCGGCGCCTATTGGTATCCGCGCGGCGGCATTCCCATCGACGTGTTCTGGCAGACCGGCGAACCGCCCGCCGGGGTGTGGGTGCCCGACCAGGGCGTGGCGCCTTACCGTGGACGCGGCTGACGCCATTCGCGAAAAGGCGTTGGCTCTCGGCTTCGATGCCGTGGGCTTTGCGCCCGCGTCGCTCGGCGCTGATGCACGCGGACGATTAGCCGATTTCCTCGCCGAGGGTCGGCACGGCGACATGGGCTGGATGGAAGATCGGGCCGAGCAGCGCGGCGATCCGAAAGCGCTGTGGCCGGAAGCGCGCAGCGTGATCTGCCTGGGACTGTCCTACGCGCCAGACGACGACCCGCTGGCCACGTTGGATCGCAAAGACCGCGGCAACATCTCCGTCTATGCCCGCAACCGCGACTACCACAATGTGGTGAAGGGCATGCTCAAGCACCTGGCACAGTTCGTGGTCAGTCGCTTTGGCCATGATGTGAAGGTGTTCGTCGACACCGCCCCGGTGATGGAAAAGCCATTGGCTGCGCAAGCGGGGATCGGCTGGCAGGGCAAGCACACCAATCTCGTCTCGCGCCGGCACGGCTCGTGGCTGTTCCTCGGCGAGATCTACACCTCTCTCGACCTGGCCCCTGATGGTGCCCACCCGGATCGCTGCGGCAGTTGCACGCGCTGCCTCACTGCCTGCCCGACGGATGCGTTCCCCGCGCCCTACCAGCTCGATGCCCGGCGCTGCATCGCCTACCTTACCATCGAACACGCCGGCCCCATCCCCGAGGCGTTCCGGGCGGCGATGGGCAACCGCATCTATGGCTGCGACGACTGCCTGGCAGCCTGCCCATGGAACCGGTTCGCGGCCCGCACGCGGCAGGCCAAGCTCACGGCGCGAGAAGACCTGACGGCGCCGCTGCTGACCGAGTTGGCGGCGCTCGACGACGCCGGCTTCCGCGCCCGCTTTTCGGGATCGCCGATCAAGCGCATCGGCCGCGACCGTTTCGTGCGCAACGTGATGATCGCGATCGGCAATTCCGGTGACCCGGCGCTGCGGCCGGCTGCGGCGGCTTTGCTGGGGGACCCGAACCCGGTGGTGGCGGACGCGGCGGCCTGGGCAATGGGCTTGCTGTCATGAGCGGCCTGCTCAAGCGCAGCTTTTCGTTGGCCGGGCACCGCACGTCGGTGGCGCTGGAGCAGGAGTTCTGGGACGTGCTGGCGCAGGATGCGGCGGCGCGTGGCCTGAATTTGGCGCGGATGGTGGCCGATATCGATGCCGAACGTGGGCTTGCGCGGCCATTGGCGTCGGCGCTACGAATTCACGCATTGCGGTGCCGATCTTAACCAATTCGAAACTTAAACGGTGCTGACTGGTGTGGCGAACAACGCCGGCAGAGCGGGATGGCCTGCTTTGCCCCGGGGAAAATCCCCACCAGGAGTATGTCGTATGTCCTTCTCTCTGCATCGTCCTTCCGCACGACCCAGCCCGTTGATGTTATCGGACCGCCTGCTCACCCTGGCCGAGGATGCTGATCGCGCCGGGTGTGCCATGACGGCCGGGCATCTGTTGGAACTGGCGCATTCGGTGTTGGACGAGCAAACCCGCGCTGCCAGCCCGGCGGTGCGCCGCTCGATCTGGTCTGGGGGATCGTACGCTATGGGTGCGCGGCCCGCCATTTTTGCGCGTCTGCCAGTTCCGCTGTCAGGTTTGGCGCTGCAAGTGGCCCGCTGATGCGCAAGGCGATCTCGGGCGGGTCTGGCGCGGCGGGTCGTATGGCAAGCCGCAATTCGCTGGTTTGCCCGGCGATATCCAGCAGGCCGGACAGGCTGCCGGATCCCCCGGCGGCCGTGAACGACGAGTCGGCGATCACGGCGGCGCCGTTGCGAAGGGTGGCGTTGATGTCGAAGGTGGAAAACGTCGTGGTGCCGCCAGCAAGGGCCGCCCGCAGATCCGCATCGGCAAGCGGAGGCCCGGCGCGCGACAGATCAACTCCCAGCAGCGCGCCGTCATGGGCTTGAAGCCTGATTGTGCCGCTCAAGGTGGACAGAAGGGTGGCGGCGGAATAGCCGCTGGCCGAGACGGTGGCCTGGGCATTGATTGTGCCGCCGGCGAGATCGAGCGGGAGTTCGAACATAGGGCCAACAGGGGTGGCGCCGGCCAGGGCCAGATCGGCATTCAACCGTGGGGGTGCGGTTTCGCTGTCAAAGGTGATTGCGCCCGACAAGGCGCCCTCTTCCAATTTGGCCGCGAGCCCTTCGAGGCGCAGCACGCCGGCATTGAGCGAAACCGTGCCGGTTGCCTGCTGCAGGAACGGCGACAGGCCGGCGAGAACCTGGCGGGCCTCCACCTTAAGCGCCGCCTGCCAGCCAGACAGCATGGCAATCGGCAGGGCATCTGCTGCGCGTGGATAGGGGAGGGGCAACGGAAGTGTTTCGGCAATGAGCCGTCCGGTGAGCTTGGGAATGCCGGTGCGGTCCAGCACGAGGGCGCCATTCGCGCGCAGGCGCCCGGCCGAGACGTCGAAGCTGTCGCTTGCGATGCGGGTTGGTGCCAGAAAAGGCCCGCTTCCGGACAGTGTTCCGGCGGCCGACAGCGACCCGTCCCCAAGCCAGGCCGCGGTGCCGCCCAGTTCCAGCATGTCCAGCAGTCGGGGTGCGCCGGGGTGCCGTAGGCTGACTGCACTGGTCCATTTGTTGCCGGAAAGGTCGATCGTGGGCTGGGCTTCCGCGTGCAGATCGCCGATATCCAGAACAGTGCGCAACACCAGCGCCTCTGGCGGGCCGGCGGCCGACAGGCTCATCGCCAAAGCGCCGCGCGGCATCCGCGCCGCTATCGCGGCCAGCTGTGGCTGGAAGACGGCCAGCATCGGGCCTGCGGTATCCGGTGCCGCGCTGATGTCCAGGCGCCCCTCTGCGATGCGGCCCTGGTCGTTGACGATGCCGGAGGTTACCAGCCTGACGCCTTCGCCTTGCGCTTCCAGACGGCGCAGGGTCAGGCGACCGGTGTCCAGCAAGGCATCGATGGCGACCAGCGACAACGCCTGGCCTTGCAGGCTGGCCCGTTCCGCACGCACCTGCAGATCAAGGTCGAAACGGCCGAGCCTGCTGGGCAGGCCAACCAGATACGGCGCCTGACCGGATGGCCCGGCAGCCTGCCCGGTTGCAGCAAACCAGGGGTCCAATGCCAGCCGGTCGAGATTTAGCGTGCCAGAGAGCCCCAGCCTTGCGGCCGGCCGAATGGTCAGGCTGCCCTGCACATGGCTTTGGTCCACCATGCCGTTGAGCTGGGTCAGCACTGCCTGCGGCGCGGCCGGCGAAGCGGTGCCGCTAGGATTGGTATCGGCCGTGATCGCCGCCCGCAGATCGGCGGTGCGCAGCACATCGGTTGGCAATGTTGAAAGTTGGCTGAGGCCGGCTTGTTCCAGCCATCCCAGGGTGGCGCGCAGATTGGCGGCCACGATCCCGCCATGCCCTTCGAAATGCAGCCCGATATCGCGGCCGGTGATGGCGGCCGCACCGGGACCGGAGGTGAGCAACATCACTCGGCGCACTTGGCCGGCCAGCGTCAGCTGTGCGTCGCCCGGCAGCGTGGCCGCCACGTCTTCCAACGTGACCAGCGTGGGGGCCAGCTCGAAGCGGCCGCGCAACGCTCGCAGCGTGCCACCGGCCAGGGTAGCCGCTTCGGCAGACAGGTCGATGCCTGTGGGGATGCTGGCCACAATCTGCTTGCCGGTGCTGCGCAGGATGGCGGGCATCCAGGCATCCAGATCGAGCCTGCTCGCTGTGATCGAGACATCCAGCCGTGGCGAGGCATCAAGCCGCAGCGCCACGGCGCCACGCGCGGGAGAGCCGGCTATTTCGGCCGTCAGCTCGTCCGCCACCGCAAGCCCCGCCGCGATGCTCAGCCGCCCATCGGCCTTGAACGGCACCGGCGGTGCGGCCAGCAAACGCGACAGATCCGGCCCGCTGCCGCTGATCCGCCCGGACAGTGATCCGTCGGCCGCGATCTGTCCGGTGAACATGGCACCCAAGCCCTGCACCGGTCCCTGGCCGTCCAGCGACATATCCAGCCCGGCCGAGCCGTCTGCGCCGGTTCGCGTGAGCCTGGCGGTGAGATGCCAAGACAGCCCGGAGATCTGGGCGGTGCCGGCGAGCGCGATGCTGCCGGAGTCTGGCAGCAGGCCCAGCGTGGCGTCAACGGCGGTCATGGCCACGCTGCCGACCGACAGCCGGCCGCCCTCCACCCGCGCGGAGATCGATGACAGCCAGGTGGGCGTCTGCAGCACCATCCGGTCCTGTCGTAGGGGCCATGGCAGCCGCATGTCCAGGCCGCGCAGCACCAGTTCCTGGGCGTCGACCCGGCCTGCGAGCAGTGGCAACAGCGCCAGCCGGACCCGTAACTCAGACACCGCCATCGTGACGCCGTCGTGGTCCTCCGCCACCGTCACCCGGCCTGCGGTCAGCACCGGTTCGGGCAGCAGGGACAGGCTGATCGGTCCTTCGATCGCCACGGCGCGCCCGAGGTTGAATGAAACGAGATCTGCGAGATCTGCGCGGTAGCGGTTCCAATCCAGCAATGGCGGCACCAGCCAGGCCGCCAGCAGGCAGGCCGCAACCAATCCTGTCAGCAGCAGCCCGATCACGCGGATCATGCGCAGATTCACGCGGCGGAGGCCGGGCCGTAGCCGCCGCCGCCGGGTGTCTCGATCACGAAGGCGTCGCCGGGGGCCAACTCGGCGCGGTCGGTGCCGGTCAGTTCTTCAATCGTGCCGTCCCTGCGCTCCACCCATTGCCGTCCGGCCGCACCGTCGGCGCCGCCTTGCAGGCCGAAAGGTGCCACGTTGCGGCGGGACGCCACGATGACGGCTGTCATCGGCTCCAGAAAACGCAGCCGGCGGATCGAGCCGTCGCCGCCATGCCATTGCCCGACGCCGCCGGAGCCGCGCCTGATGGCGAATTCCTCCTGAATGACGGGATAGCGCAGTTCCAGCACCTCGGGGTCGGTCATGCGGGTGTTGGTCATATGGGTCTGGATCGCCGAGGTGCCGTCAAAGCCAGGGCCGGCGCCGGTGCCGCCGCAAATGGTTTCGTAATATTGCCGCGTGGCGTCACCGAACAGGAAGTTGTTCATCGTGGCCTGGCTGCAGGCCATGGCCCCCAACGCGCCGAACAATGCGTTGCAGGCGGCCTGCGACACCTCGGTATTCCCCGCCACCACGGCTGCACCCGGGGCTGGCGACAGGAAGGTCCCGGGCGGGATGACGATCTCGATCGGCTTCAGGCAGCCGTCGTTCAGCGGGATGTCGGTGCCGACCAGGCAGCGGAACACATACAGCACCACGGCATTGGCCACCGCGCGTGGCGCATTGAAATTATCGGCGCGCTGGGCGCCGGTGCCGGTGAAATCGACGCAAGCGGAGCGGGCCTGGTTGTCCACCGTCACTTTGACGTGCAGCGGACTTCCGTCGTCCATCACATAGTGGAATTCGCCGCCTTTGAGCGTGGCCAGCACCTGGCGCACGCTTTGCTCTGCGTTGTCCATCACGTGGCGCATATAGGCGGCCACCACCGGCCAGCCGTGCTGTGCGGTCACGCGGCCGAGTTCCTGCACGCCCTTTTCGTTGGCTGCCGCCTGCGCCTTGATGTCGGCCACGTTCACATCGGGGCTGCGCGCGGGGTAGCGTGCCGAGGCCAACAGGGCGCGGAACGGTGCCTCTCGGAAATGGCCTTGTTCCACGAGCAGGAAATCGTCGATCACCACGCCCTCGTCCTCGATGGTGCGGGAGTTGGGCGGGGTGGAGCCGGGGGTAAGGCCACCGATATCGGCGTGATGGCCGCGGCTGCCGACGAAAAAGCGGATTTCGGTGCCGTCTGGGCCGAACACCGGGGTGATGACGGTGATATCGGGCAGATGCGTGCCGCCGTCGGCAGGGTTGTTGAGTGCCACGACGTCGCCCGGCCGCAGGGTTTGGCCGCGTTTGCGGATGACGGTGCGCACGCTTTCGCCCATCGCGCCAAGATGGACGGGCACATGCGGCGCGTTGGCCACCAGGGCGCCTGTGGCGTCGAAGATGGCGCAGCTGAAATCCAGGCGTTCCTTGATATTTACGCTTTGCGAGGTCTTTTGCAGCACTGCGCCGGTCTGTTCGGCCACGTTCATGAACAGGTTGTTAAACAATTCGAGCAACACTGGGTCGGCGCGATCGGTGCCGGCGGCGGCGGCGGTCACGCGGGCTTCGGTGCGGCGCAGCAGCATGTGGTCAGACGGCGTGACCTCGGCGGTCCAGCCGGGTTCGACCACGGTTGTGGCGTTTGCCTCACGGATCAGGGCAGGGCCGGCGATACGGTCATGGGCAAGGAGGGTGGTGCGATCGAAAACGGGCGTTTCATGCGCGGCACCGCCGCTCCACATCTGCACGGTGTCGATCGGCTCGGGCCGGCCTTGCGTGCGGGGTGGCAGGCTTGTCTCGTGCGCTGGTTCGCCGGCGGCGATCGCCTCGATGGACACCGCTTCGGCGACAAGGCCGCGGCCGGGTGTGGCAAAGCCGAAGCTGGCGCGATGGGCGTCGGTGAAATCCCGGGTCATGGCATCGATCTCGCCGAGCGGCACATCCAGCGCGGCCTCGGTGCCGAGGTAGCGCACATGCAGCCTGCGATGGACAACGATCGAGGATGGCTCGGCGCCCTGGGCTGCCAGATTGGCGGACGCTTGCTGTGCCAGCCGGTCTGCCAGTGCGTGCAGCGCCGGCAGGGACGCTGCGTCGAGCGTGGTTTCAACCGCCTGCTCGCGCATCACGCTTTGGTCGGCCAGCCCCATCCCGTAGGCGCTCAGAACGCCGGCATAGGGATGAATGAAGACCGTTTCCATTCCGAGTTCATCGGCCACCAGGCAGGCATGCTGGCCGCCGGCGCCGCCAAAGCAGGCCAGGGCGAATTTGGTGGCGTCGTGGCCTTTCTGCACCGAGACCTGTTTGATGGCGTTGGCCATGTTCGCCACCGCCACGCGCAGAAAGCCTTCGGCGACCTGGCGGGGGTCCTGCTCGGTTCCCGTTGCGGCCGAGATCTCCGCCGCCAATGCCGCAAAGCGCGTGGCCACCACTTCGGCGTCGAGCGGCGCGTCGCCGTTGGGGCCGAAGATCGACGGAAAATGGCGCGGCTGGATCTTGCCCGTGAACACGTTGGCGTCGGTTACGGCCAGTGGGCCGCCGCGGCGATAGCTGGCGGGGCCGGGATTGGCGCCAGCGCTGTCGGGGCCCACCCGGAAACGGGCGCCGTCGAAATGCAGGATGGAGCCTCCGCCGGCTGCCACGGTGTTGATCGCCATCATCGGCGCCCGCATTCGCACGCCGGCGACCTCGGTCTCAAAGGCGCGTTCGAACCGCCCGGCATACAACGCCACGTCGGTGGAGGTGCCGCCCATGTCGAAGCCGATCACGTGATCCAGGCCCGCCATGGCGGCGGTGCGCGCGGCCCCCACGATGCCGCCGGCGGGGCCGGACAGGATGGCGTCCTTGCCTTGGAAGCTGGACGCCTCGGTCAATCCGCCGTTGGACTGCATGAAATACAGCTTCACGCCCGCCAGTTCGGCGGCCACCTGGTCGACATAGCGCCGCAGAATGGGCGAGAGATAGGCATCCACCACCGTGGTGTCGCCGCGCGGGACGAGGCGCAGCATGGGCGAGGTTGCGTTGCTGGTGGAAATCTGGGTGAAGCCGGCATCGCGCGCCAGCTCGGCCAGGCGCTGCTCGTGGGCGGGATACTTCCAGGCATGCATCAGCACGACTGCCACCGCGGCGATGCCCGCCTGCCGGGCCTTGGTGAAGGCTGCGATGGCGGCGGCTTCGTCCAACGGTTCGATTTCACGTCCGTGCACGTCCACGCGCCCGCCGATCTCCACCACGTCCTCGTAAAGCAAGGTGGGCAGCGTGATCTTGAGGTCGAACAGGCGCGGCCGGGCCTGGTTGCCGATGCGCAGCGCGTCGGCGAAACCGCGGCCCACGATCAGCAGCACCCGCTCGCCGGCGCGTTCCAGCAGGGCGTTGGTGGCAACCGTGGTGCCCATCTTTACCGCCTCGATCATGCCGGGCGGCACCGGCGCATCGGGCGGCACACCCAACGCGCGCTTGATGCCTGCGATGGCGGCATCGGCGTAGCGGCCGGGGTTTTCGCTCAGCAGCTTGTGGGTGGACAGCGTGCCATCAGGGGCGCGGGCGACGATATCGGTGAAGGTGCCGCCGCGATCGATCCAGAATTGCCACAAGCCGCTCATATCGCCCCACTCATATCATGCGTCTCCTTGTACGCGGGACATGATCGCATGTCCCGCGGTGGCGCAACATCTGAGCCGGCGTGGCATTAACTTTGTGTGGTATTTTGCGGCAATGCAGCGTGCCGTGATATCAAAGCGTTCAACGAGATTGAGTGGGGCCGACGAATTTGTGGGGCAAGATCCTCGGCGGAATGGCCGGCTTTGCCATGGGCGGCCCGTTCGGAGCCATGATGGGTGCCGCGTTCGGCCACGCGGCTGAATCGGGCATGTCTGGGCAGGCGACCGGCGGGTTCCCGCGATTCGGAACCTTCGCCCCCAATTTTGGTGCGCCACCAAGCTTTCTGCCTGGCCGCCGCGACCAGTTGTTCGCCATTGCCGTGGTGGTGCTGGCGGCGAAGACCGCAAAGGTGGACGGACCCGTCAATCGCCACGAGATCGACGCCTTCAAGCGTTCCTTCCGTATTCCGCCCGAGGCGGTGCGTGACATCGGCCAGTTGTTCGACCAGGCGCGGGA
>JBBROR010000134.1:0-8871 GCA_038229175.1 Acetobacterales bacterium
CGGCCTGTATGTTGCCGGCGGCCTGGGCGGTGATTATCTGATGGACGCGAAGACCAGGCTGAGCAGCAACCCCAGCTTCGTAAATCCTGTTGGCAAGCTGCGCAGCAGGGGCGGTTTCGTGGGCGTTGGCAGCGTGGGCTATGGCCTGGGCAACGGCCTTCGCGTCGAGCTCGAGGCCAATGGGCGCCAGAACCACGTGACCGTGAAGAACGGCAGCGGTGCCAGCACCGTTCGCGGTGGCGGCGACCTGATCACCTATGGCGCGATGGTCAACGCCCTGTATGACTTCAACATCGGCTCGTCCGTTGTGCCGTATGTCGGCGTCGGCGGCGGCTATGTGTTCAACTCGTTGCAGAGCTTCTCGGCTTACGTTCCGGGCGGCAACCCATCTTTCACCGCGAAGAACGGCGATCTGGGCTCGTTTGCCGCGCAGGCGATCCTTGGCGTGGCATTCCCGATCACGGCGGCCCCTGGCCTGGCCGTGACCGCGGAATACCGCTTCCTGAGCACGATCGAAGACCGCAAGTTCGGTGGCGTGATCAGGAACGGCGCCGCGGTGTCTGGTGGTCAGCTCAAGGTTGATCCGACGATGCACCACTCGCTGCTCGTTGGCCTGCGTTATAACTTTGGCGTCGGTCCGGCTGCCGTTGTGACCACCGCCGCCGCCGTGGCTCCGGCACCGGCACCGGCCCGCAGCTACCTGGTGTTCTTCGATTGGGACAAGGCTGACCTGACCGCACGCGCGCAGCAGATCATCGCCGAAGCCGCTTCGAACTCCACCCGCGTTGCCTCGACACGCATCGACGTTGCCGGCCATGCCGACAAGTCGGGCACGCCTGCCTACAACCAGGGCCTGTCCCTGCGTCGCGCCAACAACGTGGCCGCCGAGCTCGTCCGTCTGGGCGTGCCGCGCACCGCGATCAGCATCTCGGCCTTCGGTGACACGAAGCCGTTGGTTCCGACCGCTGCCGGTGTTCGCGAGCCGCAGAACCGCCGCGTCGAAATCGTCCTGCGCTAATTTCTCGCAGTTCGGTCTGAATGGCCCCTGCGTCCCGGGAAACCGGGGCGTGGGGGTTTTTCTTTTTCGGGTTGTATGGACTTGAAGTTAAAATGGTGGACTGCGTCCACCCCACGGACACAAAAAAAGCGCCGTAAGGCGCCTTTTGTATCGGATAGCGCTAAATCATGAATCGCTTGGGTTGCTTCACCCAAACGCTTCTTGATCGGCAAATCAAAAATTAAAGCGTGATGATTTTGACTCTACCCAAAATCATGCCGCTCTAAGGCTTGGGGGCGGGCTTTGCGGCCGGCTTCGGGGCTGGCTTCGTCGCGGACTTTGGTGGCGGAGCGGCTGGCTCGGCGCAGTCAGCCACCGTCAGCACCTGGTCGAAGTTCTTTGCGACGGCGTAATTGGCGAGATCGGTGCCGTTCTTGAGTGCCAGAACTTCGTCATACATCGGCATCGCGGTCTTGCAGAAATCCGTGCCGTAATAGGTGCCGGCCTGGGACATCGCGTTGATCTGCGACGTTTCGTATTCGTCCTGCTGCGACTGGCCGCGCCGCCCGTAGGCACGGCTGAAGTAGGACCCCAGTGTTTTGTTCTGGGCGCCGACGTCGTTTTTGAAGCGGGCGGTGAAGCTGTTGAACTTCTCCCGTCCGTCGCAGGACAGTTCGGTCACCGACAACTGCATCCGCAAGGCGGCCATGGCAAACGCCGCCTTTTCCGCCGGCTTGCCACAGGCCGGCGCATTGACTGCTGCGATCGATGGAGGCTTCGGGCGGGCAATCACCTGCGGTTCCGGTGCCTTGACCGGAGTGGATGAGCATCCGGCGAGGCCGGCCGCGAGAATTGTGGCGAATACGATCCGCATGGATAACTCCGGATGGGAATGGCGTGGGACGATTTTCGATATCCCCGCGCCTTGTAGACCGCCGACCACGCCATGAGGCAACCCTAAATACCACCTGTTACGCGTGGCGCTCGATCAGTCGGCGTTCGATGTTTCTCGGCGGCGAAGACTGGCAGCGTCCGACCGCTGGGTTTGGCACCCCCCCGCATGCTTTAGCCCCATGTCTTATCAAGTAATTTTATCGCGCGGTTGACGCATCCTCAGGCGATATCGCTCTCATGAAGCAACCCGAACGCATCGCGACGCCGTCACGGACCTCGCCGATCGTAACCCTCCCGCTCGACATCTTTGCCCGGTGTCAGGGGGTTGCAAATCGTGCGGGCCTGTTATGCTCGGCTCAATGAATGTCTTGATAGCCTGAAGGGCCCGTGTCGCGCGCATGCAACCGTCCGATCTCCTCGCCTCCGTCAATCCGTTCGATGCGTACCGTTCGGGGCCGTATTTCTGTGAACTTACGCGGGATCGCGATGATGGCGGCGCCGCAGCGCGCGTCCGGTCCCGCATCGCAGCGATCGGGCTGGACGCGTTGCGCGCGCGGGCGGCGGCGGCGGAGAACGACCTGATCAATCTTGGGATCACCTTCACCATCTATTCCGACAGCACCGCGATCGACCGCATTCTGCCGTTCGACTGCATCCCGCGGATCCTGACGGCGGCGGAGTGGCGCCAGATCGAAGCCGGGGTGAAGCAGCGCGTGACGGCGTTGAACGCCTTCCTGCACGACATCTATCACGCGCGCCACATCACCAACGACGGCGTGGTGCCGGCGGACCTTGTGTATGGCAACGCCAACTACCGGCCTGAGATGGAGCAGTTTCCAGTCCGCTTCGGAACCTACGTCCATATCTGCGGCACCGACATCGTGCGCGACGAGCATGGTCGCTTCCTGGTGCTGGAAGACAACGCCCGCACACCTTCCGGCGTTTCGTATGTGGTGGAGAACCGGCATTTGATGTCGCGCGCCTTCCCGGACATTCTGGCCGGAATGCGGCTGCACCCGGTGGACGATTACGGGCGGCGCCTGCTGTCGGCGATGTGCGAGATAGCGCCCGAGGGGGTGGACGACCCGCAGGTGGTGCTGCTGAGCCCCGGCATCTACAACTCGGCGTATTTCGAGCATGTGTTCCTGGCTCGCGAGATGGGCGTGCCGCTGGTGGAGGGTGCCGATCTCGTTGTGGAGCGCGACCGTGTGTGGATGCGCACGACCTCTGGCCTCAAGCCGGTGCACACGATCTATCGGCGGATCGGCGACGATTTCCTTGATCCCACGGTGTTCCGCCCCGACAGCATGCTGGGCGTGCCTGGCCTGATCGGCGCGTGGCGTAGGGGCAACGTGACCTTGGCCAACGCGGTGGGCACAGGGGTTGCCGACGACAAGGCGATCTATGCCTACATGCCGCGCATCATCAAATACTACCTCGGCGAGGACGCCATCCTGCCCAACGTGCAGACCAATATCTGTCGCGAGAAGGAGGGGCTGGCCTACACATTGGCCAACCTGGACAAGCTCGTGGTCAAGCCGGTGGGCGAGTCGGGCGGCTACGGGATTACCATCGGCCCCCGCGCGTCGGCAGCGGACATTGAAATCGCACGGGTGGCGCTGGTGGCCGATCCGTCGAACTGGGTCAGCCAGCCGGTGATCAGCCTTTCGGTGGCGCCGACGCTGACCGAGGCCGGCATCCAGCCGCGCCATCTGGACCTGCGGCCCTTCGCCGTGACCGGACGGGAGACCTGGGTGCTGCCGGGTGGGCTTTCGCGCGTGGCGATGAAGGAGGGCAGCCTGGTGGTCAACTCGTCGCAAGGTGGCGGGTCGAAGGATACCTGGGTGCTGATGGACGACGAGACGGCCCCTGCCGGGGGTCTGGCGGGAGACATGATATGACGCGCGACACCCCGTTGCTGGCGCGTTATGCCGAAAGCCTGTTCTGGATGGCGCGCTACCTGGAGCGCATTGAGAACCTGGCGCGGTTGGTGGACGTGACGCAGACCTTCGAAAGCCCTGGCCGCGAGGCCGAATCCTGGCTGGCGATGATTCGCATCAACGCCGACGAGGAGGGGTTTACCAAGACCGGGCTGGAGGTGACGGCCGAGAACGTGAAGCGGTTCTATCTGCTTGACCGGGCCAACCCGACCGGCATTCCGATGAGCCTGGAGAATGCCCGCACCAATGCGCGCACCCTGCGGCCGCTGATCTCGACCGAGATGTGGATGCAGCTCAACGTGTTCCACCGCGACATGCTGGCGATCCGCGAGGACGAGCTGCAGGGCGACCGGCTGTCGCGTTTGTGCAGCCGGATCAAGGAGGGCGTGCAGGCCCATACCGGCATCACCGAGGGCACGTTCTTTCGCGACCAGGGGTGGGATTTCTACACGCTGGGCCGTTTGATCGAACGCGCCGACCAGACAACGCGGCTGCTCGACATCCGTTATCACCTGCTGGTGCCGGGGGGGACGGAGGAAAAGCTGCTGGCGGAACTGACGCAGTGGGGCGGCGTGCTGCGTGCGGCGGCCGGCTATCATGCGTTTCGCCGTGTGGCGCCGCCGGGCTTCACGCCGGCGGACGTGGTGAACTTCCTGCTGCGCGACGGCGCGTTCCCGCGCAGCGTGGCGTTGTGCGTGGAGCAGATGGAGATGCATCTGGGCCAGCTGCGCAGCCGCTACGGCCTGCGCGGCACGGTGGCGGCGCTGGAACGTGTGGAGGAACTGCGTGCCGGACTGCTCGGGCGGCCGATCGAGAAGATCATCGGTGATGGGCTGCACGATTTCCTCGATGGCGTGCAGCGCGACCTCATCCTGCTGGCGGCAGAGATCGGCACCGCGTTCTTCCGCGACTGGCGCCCGCTGGCGGAGGTGCCGGAGCCGATATCGTCGCAAAGCCAGATGATGTAGCGGGGCGAGGCAGCGGGGGCGAGGCAGCGGGGGCGAGGCAGCGGGGGCGATGTTGGTTGGGTGTCGCCGGGCCTATGCGTTGCGGGTTTCGGCCAGGGTCCGTTCGATCAGCCTGATCAGTTCGGCTGGCCGGAACGGCTTTTTGACCAGCCGCGAGGCGGGGATGCTGCCCGCGATGGCCTGCGGGTCGGCATAGCCGGACACGAAGAGGATTGGCAGGTCGGGCCGCATCGCCGTCACCTGGCGGGCGAGTTCGGTGCCGGTCATCGTGGGCATCACCACATCGCTGAGCAGCAGCTCGATACTGCCGTCATGCGCCAGGATGGCCAGCGCCGTGTCGCCGCCATCGGCTTCGGTGACGGTGTAGCCTGAGCGCCGAAGCAGCATCGCCGTGGTGGACCGCACCGCGTGATCGTCGTCCACCACCAGCACTGTGGCGCGGTTGGCCGGCGCGGGTGGGGGGCTGGCTTCGGCAGGCTTGTCTTGGGGCGCAGGTGCTGCGGCGGTGCTGCAGGGAAGATGGATCTCTACCGTGGTGCCGCTGCCGGGCACGCTCTCGATGCGCGCCTGGCCGCCGGACTGCAGGGCGATGCCATAGACCTGGCTTAGCCCCAGGCCGGAGCCGGTGCCTGCGGGCTTGGTGGTGAAATACGGATCGAAGGCATGGGCCAGGACCTCTGGCGACATGCCGGTGCCCGTGTCGCTGATGCGCAGGCAAAGGTAGCGGCCGGCTTGCGGCGCATCGGGGACGTTGCTTTGGGGGAGAACATCCAGCCGTGCGGTGATGCGCAGGGTGCCGCCCTGGGGCATCGCATCGCGGGCGTTGATGGCGATGTTGAGCACGATCAGTTCGATCTGCGCCGCATCCACGTGAATGGTGGGCCCAGGATTGTCGAGGTTGAGCACCAGGCTGATCCTGGGCCCCAGCGCGCTGGCCAGCAGCGGCGCCATGCCGTGGATGAGGCAGCCGAGATCGACCGAGCGGGGCATCAGCGGCTGGCGGCGGGCGAAGGCCAATACGTGGTTGGTGAGCAAGGCGCCGCGTTCGGCGGCCGCGCGCATGGTTGTCAGCCGTTGGGTGAAGGCGCTGGCGGCCGGATGGGACTGCATCAGTTCGATGTTGCCGAGCAGAATGGTGAGCAGATTGTTGAAATCATGCGCCACGCCGCCTGTCAGCTGGCCCACCGCCTCGACGCGCTGGGATTGGCGCAGCGCCGCCTCGGCCCGTTCGCGTTCCTCCATCTGCACCATGAGACCGGTGTTCGCAGCCTTTGCATCGTGGCCTGCCTGCACCGATTGCCCGAGCAGGACCTGCATCTGCCGGGAGCGGTGGGCCAGCAGGAACATCAGCCCGGACACCGTAAGTGCGCAGCCGATCGAGGCGAAGGCGAAGATCAGCGTCTGGTGGCGCCAGCCGGCCAGCACCGCCGCCTCGTCCACTGACACGGCCACGGCGAGCGGGAACGCGCGCAGTGCGCGGATGGACAGGAGCCGCAGGGTGCGGTCCAGCGGGTTCTCGATCTCCAGCGTGCCGGCGTTGGTGTGCGACAGCACGTCGCGGAACGGCGCCAGATTGGCGTGGCTCTGGCCATAAGCCTGTTCGCTGTGCGGAAAGCGGGCCAGCACCACGCCGTCCCGGCGGTGCAGCAGGATGGCGCCGTTTTCCGACAGGTCGACGGCTTTATAGAAATCCTCGAAATAGGCGAGGTTCAGCAAACCTATTGCCAGGCCGTCGAATTGTCGGTTCGGCCCGTCGATTCGCTGCGTGACCAGGGTGGTCCAGCTGCCGTCGCCCTGGCGCAGCGGCGCGCTGAACTGGATGCCCAGATTGGGGTCTGCCGCGTGGCGCAGCAGCAGGGACTGGCCGTCTGGCGGCAGGCTGTCTGCGGGCTGCGCGCGGGTGCTGGTGACGATATGGCCTTGGGCGTCGGCCACTTCCACCGCCAGCAGCTGGCGCACGCCGTTGATCCGGCGGCGCAGGCTGTCTCGCACGGCGGTGGGATTGGCGGCAGTCTCCTCCTGGAGGCCGCGCTGTTGCTCCACCACGTCGCGCAGGATGAGATCGACGGTTTCAATGGCGCGGCCGGTCTGCTCGGCCATCACCATGTTCAGCCTTGCCACCTGGCGAAAGGTCTCGGTCAGGGTGGCCGCGCGAAGCTCGGCGAGCTGTTGAAAGGTGACACCCACGATGACGGTGAACACCAGCACGGCCATGATCTCGAGCGAGCGGCTGACCGAGGGGGCGAATGCCAAACGTTGCCGGCCGCGCGCCGGCGTTTGGTCGGCTGTGCCGACTGTGTCTGGGAGCGCCTGCGTCTGGTCGGCTGTGCCGACTGTGTCTGGGAGCGCCGAGGCTTGTCCGCCGGGCTGATCGATGGCTGATCGCAAACAAATGGCTCCGTGCGAGAGTGCCAGGACGCCCTGGTGCGGCCAGACAGGCATAGGGCGTCCAAGGCGCTTTCAGCGTAACATATCCTGATTGCCCTGGCGTTGATGCGTCTTTTTGCGGCTATGTTTTCATCAGTCTTTCGTCTCGTCCGGCCACAAGGAGAAAGCCGCCATGGATGTCCAGTCCGAACCGCGCGCCGCCAGCAATTCCGGCATTGTGGCGCAGTATCGCGGCCGCACGCCGCGCTCAGCCAGCCTGGCGCGGGAGGCGGCGGTGCTGCTGCCGAGCGGCATTGCGCATGACAGCCGGCATGTCGATCCGTATGGGATTTATATCGACCGCGCCGCGGGGCCGCACAAATGGGACGTGGACGGCAATCGCTACGTTGATTTCTTTGGCGGCCATGGCGCGCTGATCCTGGGCCATTGCCATCCGGAGGTGACGGCGGCGGTGACGGCTGCAGTGCAGCGCGGCACGCAGTTCGGCGCCAGCCATGCCGCCGAGATCGCGTGGTCGCGCGCCATCCTGCGGCTGGTGCCGGCGGCGGAGCGGGTGCGGTTCACGTCTTCGGGCACCGAGGCCACGCTGATGGCCCTGCGGCTGGCGCGCGCCTTCACCGGTCGGGAGCGGATGGTGCGATTCAAGGGGCATTTCCATGGCTGGCACGACCATATGACCAGTGGGTACACGAATCATTTCGACGGCTCGCCCACCCCTGGCGTGCTGGACGGGGTGGCCAGTGCGGTGACGCTGCTGCCGCCTGGCGATATCGAATCCGCGAAGGCCTTTTTTGCGATGCATGGCGGCGAGGTTGCTGCGGTGATGTTGGAGCCGACCGGGTCGAGCTTTGGGCAGGTGCCGATCGCGCCGGAATTTTTGCACGAGCTGCGGGCGCTGTGCGATGCGCATGACGTGCTGTTGGTGTTCGACGAGGTTGTGACCGGGTTTCGCGCCACTGCCGGCGGTGCGCAGGCGGCGTTCGGGGTGCGGCCGGATTTGTCGAGCTTTGCCAAGATCGTGGCCGGCGGCATGCCAGGTGCGGCGGTGGCGGGGCGCAAGGATATTCTCGACCTGCTCGATTTCGAGATGATGGCGGCATCCGGCCGGGAGAAGATCGGCCATCCCGGGACGTTCAACGCCAATCCGGTCTCTGCGGCTGCAGGCGTGGCCTGCCTGGGTATTCTGGCTGACACAGACGCCAATGCGCGAGCCACGGCCACGGCCGTGAAGCTGCGGCAGGCGTTGAATGAGGTGCTGGCCGAGACCGGCACGCCTTGGGCCATCTATGGCACGTTCTCCGGGTTTCACACGTTCATGAACCCGCACGGGCGCGACATTGATCCGCTCGATTTCGATCCGATGTCGTGCACGATGGATGAGTTGAAGTCGCAGCCGAAGCATCTCGGCTCGCGGCTGCGGGTGGCGCTTCTGGTCAATGGCGTGGACACCAATGGCCGCATCGGGGGCTTCACGTCGTCGACCCACACCGATGACGACGTGGCCGAGGCGGCTGCGGCCTTGCGGGCGTCCATCGCCATGTTGCGCGCCGAGGGGGAGATGTGATGCAGCTTCGGCCGATCGGGCTGATCGAGACGCCTTACGGGAGCAAGGCTGATTGCCCGCGCAACGGCCGCCAGATCCAGCCGCCGCCGGTGTGCACGGCGGTGGTCGACTCGGAATTTC
>JBBROR010000135.1:0-8783 GCA_038229175.1 Acetobacterales bacterium
ACTGGCCCGGTTTCCACCACGGTGCCGCCATACATCACCACCACGTCGTCACACAGTTGCGCCACCAGCCCCAGGTGATGCGAGATAAACAGAATGGAGCCAGAGAAGTCCGCGCGCAGGCTTTCGAACAGCCCCACGATCTGTGCCTCCACCGTGGCGTCCAGCGCCGTGGTCGGCTCATCCGCCAGCAGCAGGTCAGGCTGCACCAGCAACGCCATGGCGATCATCACGCGCTGGCGCATGCCGCCGGACAGCTCGTGCGGATAGGCGCCCATCCGCAGCGCCGGATCGGCGATACCCACGCGCCGCAGCATCGCCTCCGCCCGCCCGCGCGCCGCCTTGCGGTCGAGGTTGGAAAACCGACGCCGCGCCACGTCCACCAGTTGTGTGCCGATGGTGAACACCGGGTTCAGCGCCGTCATCGGGTCCTGAAAGATCATCGCAATCCGCCCTCCGCGCCAGGCGGCAAACCGGTCCTCGGGCAGTGCCAGCAACTCGGTGCCCGCCATCGTCATCTGGCCGGACAATTCGGTGATGTTGGACGGCAACAGCCGCAACAGGCACAGCGCCAGGCTGGATTTGCCCGACCCGCTCTCGCCCACCACGCCCACGATGCGCCCGGCCCCGATATCCAGATCGATGCCGCGCAGAATATGCGCCGCGCCGCGCTTGGTGGCTGCGCGCAGATGCAAATTGCGGATCTGCAGCAGGGCTCCCCCGCTCTGCGTCCCGCTCATCGCACCGAACTCCGCTTCGGATCGACGGCATCGCGCAGCGCCTCGCCGAACAACGTGAATCCCAACGTGGCCAGCGACAACGTGGCGCAGGACGCCACCACCGGCAGCGCACTGTCGGACAGGTACGAATAACCGTCATAGATCAGCGTGCCCCAGCTCGCCAAAGGCGGCCGCACGCCCAGGCCGATGAAGCTCAGCCCCGCCTCCACCGTGATCACCACCGGCACTTCAACGCTCGCCAGCACGATCAGCGGGCCTGCGATGTTCGGCAGCAGATGGCGAAAGAAAATCCGAAGATGGCCGGCTCCCAGCAGAATCTCCGCCTCCAGGAACGGCGCCGATTTCACCTGCAGCACCTGCGCCCGCGCCACCCGGCCGAACTGCGGCATCAACGTCACCGCCACGATGACGATCACGTTCACCGTGCTCGGCCCGAACACCGCCACCACAACCAGCGCCAGCACCAGCGAGGGAAACGACGAGATGATATCGAACACGACCAGAATGAACCGCTCCTGCCCACTCGGCAGATACGCCGCCAAGGCGCCCAGCACGGTCCCGACCGACAGCGCCATGGTGATCGCCAGCAGCGACACCGCCATCGCCACGCTCGCCCCATGCAGCAAGCGGCTCAGCAGATCGCGGCCAAGATGATCGGTGCCCAGAAAATGCGCCCCGGATATTCCGGCGAACCGGTGCAGAACGTCCAACCGATCCGGATCGTAGGGTGAAATCCACGGCGCGGTGATGGCCGCCAACACGATCGCCGCCACCAGCACCAGGCCCAGAAGCCCGGTGGCGGACCCCGCGACATGCCGAAAGATCGCCGTCATCCGCCGCGCCGAATACGTGGGTCAATGGCGGAATAACACAGATCGACAGCCAGATTGGTCACCACGAACAGCACCACCACAACCAGCACCGCGCCCTGCAGCACCGGAAAATTGCGCGTGCTGATGGCGTCCAGCACCAGCCGCCCCAGCCCGGGCCGCGCGAACACGATCTCCACCAGCACTGCCCCGCCCAGCAATCGCCCCACACCGAGGCCCAGCACTGCCAAGGTGGGAATGCAGGCGTTCTTCAGCGCATATTTGAACACCACCATGCGCGCCGGCAGCCCATAGGCCCGCGCCGTGCGGATATAGGCCTCGCCCATCACATCCAGCATCGAGCTGCGCACCAGCCGGGCGATGAACCCGATCCACCCGATCGACAACGCCACCGTCGGCAAAATCAGCCGCAAGGCCTGGTCACCGAAATCACCGGAGCGCCCAGCCCCCAGCACCGGCAGCCAGTCGAGCCAGATCGAGAACACCAGCAGCAACAGAATGGCCACCACAAAGCTCGGCACCGCAATGACAGCCACCGACCCCACGGCCAACACAGTATCCAGCACCGTCCCCGGCCGCGTGGCGGCAAGGCACCCCAGCGGCACTCCCAGCACAACAGCCAGTCCAATGGAGCCGAAGGTGAGAATGATCGTGTAGGGCAGAACATCCAGAATAATGCCGCTCACCTTCCGCCCGGTCAGCACATCGGTCCCGAAATCACCCACCGCCAGATGCGCGAAAAACCGAAAGAAACGCACATGGATCGGCTGGTCCAGCCCCATCTCGGCAATGAACCGCCGCGCATATTCCGGCGTCGCCTGCGGCCCCAGCAGCGCGGAGGCGGGATCCCCCGGCACCAGCACCGTCAGCGCAAACAGAACAAACATGGCGCCGAAAATCACCAGCAGGGTGGTCAACAGCCTGCTGGCGACATATCGGGCCGTGTCGTTGCGGAAAACCCCGATCAAACCAATGCGCTCAAACCAATCCGATCAAACCAATCCGATCAAACCGGCGCGAAGCGGTCGAGCGCCCAGTCCAGGCCAGACGGCAGCAACGCCGGCTTCAGCCAGCTCCGCGAGACGAAGTAGCTGACATCGTAGGTCAGCCAGATGAACGCAGCACTGTCTTCCATCAGCTTTTGCGCCTGCACCATCAAGTCGGCGCGCTTGTCCTTGTCCAACTCCACCGCCGCCTGATCGAACAGCGCGTCATACGCGGGGCTGGCCCAACGCTGCCAGTTCCACACGCCCACCTGCGAGCTTACGAACCACTGCGCCAGGAAGTTCGGGTCCAGCTTGCCGTTGAAGCGGATGATGAACATGTCGAGGTTCTTGCCGGTATCGCCCTTGCCCGAGGCAAAGAACGCCCCGCCATCAAGGCCTTCGATCTCGACGGTGATGCCCACATCCTTCAGCAGCGCCTGCGCCACAAGCGCCATCGTCTGATACACCGGCTGGTTCAGCACCGTGATCCGTGTCTTGAATCCGTTGGGCATGCCGGCCTCGGCCAACAGCTTCTTCGCACCCGCCACATCACGCTTCTGCGAAGGCGCGTCCTTCCAGTGCCCCACCACCTCAGGCATCACCAAGCAGTTGGCCCGCGCCGCCTTGCCATCATAGCCCGCCAGCAGCATCTGATCGACATCCAGTGCCATCCGCACCGCGCGGCGGACGCGAATATCGGTAAACGGCGGCTTTTCGACGTTGATGCCCATCCACACATTCGCGATGCCCGGCTGATGCTCCACCTTCAGGCCCGACACCTTTGCAAGCGTCTCGGACTGCGATGGCGGCAACGACGCAAAGTCGATCTCGCCGGCGCGCAACGCCAGCTCCGTGGTCTTCGGGTCCTGCACGAACCGCACCACGATTTCCTCGAACCCAGACCGTGGGCCCAGATACGCAGGGTTGCGCTTCAACACCGCCTGGCGCTGCCGCTCGATGCTCACCAGCATCATCGGGCCCGAGCCCACCGGCTTCAGATTATGCGCAGCGCCTCGCTCCAAAACCGCCTTCTTGCAGACGATGCAGCCGGACCCATCCGCCAGCGCCACGGCGAACAACGAGGCGCGCGGCCTGTTCAGAATGATGCGTCCGGCATATCTGTCGACGATTTCAACCGTCTTCAGCTCCACCCAATCCCCCTTGTAGGGGCTTTCCTTGCCGTCCACCGGCGCCACCGCAAAGCGCTCGAACGAGAATTTCACGTCCTCGGTGGTCATCTCGCCGTAGCCATCGGTGAACATCTGCCCCGGCTTCAGCTTGAACTCCACCACGGTAGGCGAAACCTGCTTAATCTCTGCCGCCGCATCCAGCACAATCTCACCATCGCCCGGAGAGATCGACACCAGCCGCTGAAAGAGGCAGCGAATGATGTTGCCTTCGTTCACACCCGTTCGAAACGCCGGGTCCAGCACATCGGCGTCACGGTCAACGCGCACCGTGAGCGTCGGCTTGGCCTGCGCCTGCGCACCAACAGGAAAAAGCGCTGCGAGAGAGGCGGTGGCAAGCAGCGAGCGGCGGGTGGTCGTCATGGCGTTACCTCGTGTCTTAGGAATCGATGAGAACGGCGGAGCCAGATGCAAACTCGCCAGGAAGCGCTTCGGATCCGTTATGAAAGCTGATTTGGTGACGGAATCTCAGACCGCATCGGTGTAAGGCCCAGTTTTCGGGTCAGTGTCCTGTAACTCATCCACCAATCGACGGAAGCCTGAGGCCTTTCTCAGCAGCACAGGCAATCGCTGCGGGATATCCCGCATCCGCATGCCGCATCACCCCCGTCGCCGGGTCGTTCCACAGCACGCGGGACAGCCGTTCGGCAGCATCCTTTGTGCCGTCGGCCACGATCACCATGCCCGCATGCTGCGAATACCCTATGCCAACCCCGCCGCCATGATGCAACGAAACCCAGGTCGCACCTGATGCCGTGTTCAACAGCGCATTCAGCAACGGCCAGTCGGACACCGCATCGGATCCATCCATCATCGCCTCGGTCTCACGGTTCGGGCTTGCGACGGAGCCGCTGTCCAGATGATCCCGCCCGATCACGATCGGCGCCTTCAGCTCGCCGCTGGCCACCATTTCGTTGAACGCCAGGCCCAGCCGATCCCGCTCGCCCAGCCCCACCCAGCAGATGCGCGCCGGTAATCCCTGGAACTGAATCCGCTCACGCGCCAGGTCGAGCCAATTGTGCAGATGCGGATCGTCGGGAATAAGCTCCTTGACCTTGGCGTCAGTCCGGAAAATGTCTTCGGGGTCGCCAGACAGCGCCGCCCACCGGAACGGCCCCACGCCGCGGCAGAACAGCGGGCGAATATAGGCCGGCACAAATCCCGGAAAATCAAACGCGTCGGCAAGCCCGTCCTCCAGCGCCATCTGGCGGATATTATTGCCATAATCCAGCGTCGGGATGCCCATCCGGTGAAAATCCAGCATCGCCTGGACATGCACCTTCATCGACGCCTTTGCCGCCGCCTGGGTCCCCACCGGATCGGAGGCCCGACGGTCCTCCCATTGCTGCAAGGTCCAGCCGGCCGGCAGATAGCCATTCAGCGGGTCATGCGCCGAGGTCTGGTCCGTCACCACATCCGGCCGCACGCCGCGGCGCACCAACTCCGGAAAAACCTCGGCGGCATTGCCCAGCAGCCCCACCGAAATCGGCTTGCCGAACCGCGCCTCGTCCATCCAGCGCAATGCCTCGTCCAGATCCGCGGTCTGCCGATCGAGATACCCAGTGCGCAGCCGCATCTCGATGCTGGACGGTTTGCACTCCACCGAAATCATGCTCGCACCCGCCATCGTCGCCGCCAGCGGCTGTGCCCCGCCCATGCCGCCCAGCCCGCCGGTGAGAATCCAACGCCCCTTGAGCGACCCACCGTAATGCTGGCGCCCTACTTCGCAGAACGTTTCGTACGTGCCCTGCACAATTCCCTGGCTGCCGATATAGATCCAGCTTCCCGCCGTCATCTGCCCGTACATCATCAGCCCACGACGATCGAGCTCGTGGAATTTCTCCCAGGTGGCCCAATGTGGCACCAGGTTTGAATTGGCGATCAGCACGCGCGGGGCATTCGTATGGGTGCGGAACACGCCGACAGGCTTACCGGACTGCACCAGCAGCGTCTCGTCCGCCTCCAAAGCGCGCAGCGATTCCACAATCCGGTCGAACGCTTCCCAGTTGCGCGCGGCACGACCAATGCCGCCATACACCACCAGCTCCTGCGGCCGTTCGGCCACATCGGGGTCGAGGTTGTTCATCAGCATGCGCAACGCCGCCTCGGCCTGCCAGGTCTTGCACGTCATTTCAGTGCCATGCGGCGCGCGGATCACCCGCTGGTTGTCGAGGCGATTGCTGTCAGGCATGGCGCATTCCCAGCTGTTGGAGCCGCCACTGCACCACGAGCCCGGCCCATTCGCAATCTCGGTGGATGGACAGCGCGTGATCATGTGCGCCGGGCCGAACGCCCTGCTCGGCCAATCTGTCAACGACGCCGAACTGAACCACCGGCCGCGGGCGATGTCCGCCGTGTGAGCAGCATCGCCAGCACGCCCGTCCCCAGAATGGCCCACGCCCTCGGTTCCGGCACGCTCACCACGCCGGCCACGCTGAAGATCTGCCCACCCCCTTTGGTGATGACGTAGATCTCGCCCTGATCGTCCAAACCCAACCTTGCATCGGCCCGGCTTTGCCCAAGAATATCCAGCAAAGACTCCGGCACCCCGTTCCAATCCAAGGTCAGTTCTCTAAGCCCGATCGCCTTGGACGGATCGTCTCCCGACAGCATCCCCGCGATGTCGGCGAAATAGAGCTTCCCCGTTGGAATATCAGACACGATATACTTGCCATAAAGTGCCGAAATCGCCGTGCCTTTATAAAGGTAACCACCCCCGATCGCAGCGAGATGAATATTGTCGTGATAATATTGCGCCACCGGGTAGAGCAGGCCCGGGTCCGTGCCCGTCAAATAGAACAACGCGCGGGTATAACCCTGGCCAAGCGCCGGATCGCGGAACGTGGCATAGGTCCCCTCCCGCGTGGACCAGCCATAGTTGCCGCCGGCCACGCCCGTGTTCACCTCCTCGACATGGCCTTCGCCGATATCGTTGATGAACATCGTCCCCGCCCCGCCAATCTGCCACGAGAAACTCTGTGGGTTGCGCAGCCCATACGCCCACACCAAAGGCTCGGCCCCCGGGGTCGCCACGAACGGATTATCCGCAGGCACCGTGTAGCTCGAAGTTCCCGTGGGCGTCGGATCAAGCCGGAGAATCTTGCCGTACGGCACCGCCAGGTTCTGCGCATTCACCGCATAGCTGCCGTTATCCCCGGTATCGCCCATGCCGATGTACAGCTTGTTGTAATCCGCACCCCCCGGGTTGGCATTCGGATTGAACCCGATGCTGCCGATCGTATGCCCCTGGCTCGGCATCGACATGCGCATCACCTCGCGCGATGTCCCGCTGAACGTCGAAGCCTGGGGATTGGTCGCCGTCCACTCCCGGATCACGATTTCGTCCACGCCGGGCACAGACGACGCGATCGGCGCAATCCCGCTGCCGGTGCCCGCCTGATACGCAGTGTAAAACTTGCCGGACGTGGCGAAATTCGGCGCGAACGCTACCCCCATGAACGGGCCATCGAAACTTGTCGTGGCTGTTGAAAGGTTCAGATAAGGCGCGCCCAACGCACCGCCTGCCGAAGTCGTCAAAAACAACGCCCCGCCGGTATCGTTGATCGCAAGCCTGCCAGACCCGTCCCTCAGCGACTGAAGGGATTGCGGCCCCCCAAAACTGTCCGCAACGAACGGGGTCAGCGCCACCGTAACGCCCGAAAGCGGATTGGGCGGCAATGGATCCGGCACAGCCGCTGCAGGAATAACCGGCGCGGCAAGTGCGGTGGTGGCCCAAAGCGCCGCAACAACTCCAAAAACTGCTGTTCTCACCGAAATACTCCGACCGTCCAAACAGAAGATAGAATTATCAGGCACGAAACAAAAGGCTTGAGCGACCCGCTTCCCAAACAACGTCACCAAACCAGATTAAAGCGGAGAAATCGCAAAATCCTGCTGTCCAAATCTCCTAGTGGTCCAAACCTGACGCTTGCTACCGGAGCGTCAGGGAATTTGGCCCACAAGATCCTAACCACTAGGCCGCGTCGCCAAAGAGATGGTGCACGGTCACACCATCTGTCAAACTTAACCACGAAAAACCGCATTTTTCAGTGGCTCAGGTGTCACCCAATTTATCCATTTTTGTCAAACAAGATGTCCCGGCAGACCATTTTTGTCAGCCAAGTTGTCTTCTGCTCCCGCGAGCCTGTTTTCTTCCAAGAGCGGGCTGGACGCGAGGCGAGCCCGTCTGCGGCCATCATTGACAGCCAAAGCGTCAAGACGACCGAGAGCGGCGGCGTTCGCGGCTATGACGCGGGCAAGAAGATCAAGGGTTGCAAGCGGCACGCCTTGGTCGACCCTGATGGCCGGGCGTTGAAGCTGCATGTCCATGCGTCCAGCGTGCAGGACCGCGACGGCGCCGGGCCATTGCTGCGGGCCTCGCGTCCCAGGTGGCCCTTTGTGCAAATCGCCTTTGCCGATGCGGGCCACCAGGGGCCACGCGTGGCCACCAGCAACCCGATGCGCGTCGAAATTGTCCGAAAAAGCGATGGGCAGATCGGCCTCGCCGTCATTGCGCGCCGCTGGATGGTGGAGCGCTTCCTCGCTTGGATCAATCGAAACCGCAGGCCGGCAAAGGACTTCGAAAGGACGATCGCGTCTGCCGAAACCTTCCTCTACGCCGCTTCAGCCATGCTGTTTTTACGAAGGCCCGCTCGCTGAGATACCGATTCCAAACAGACTCTAGTGGTTAAGATCAAAGGGAAGAGTCCTCAGATCTTAACCACTAGTCTTTAATCTTGTGGGCCAAATTCCCAGACGCTCCGGGAGCAAGCGTCGGGTTTGGACCACTAGGGCGCTGCGTGGGATCGGCGACTGGCTGCCCTTCTATGATGACGAGCGGCCGAATCGGACGCATGGGTATTGAACACCGTGCAAGGTCTTCACCATGGGCCCAACAACACTAAGAAAAAGGCTTGCATTAATTCAAGCATAATTGCAGGCATATTTTCAGTCGGTCCCGGACGGGCCGGGAACCACGCAACGGGCCGCAGTCTTTCTAAACTCAGCCCGCTACCTGTCCAACAGATGGGGTCCACCTCAGAA
>JBBROR010000136.1:0-8616 GCA_038229175.1 Acetobacterales bacterium
GGCCAGGACGTGATCGTAGAGGCGTCTGAGCATCAATGGGTGTCCTTCGTGGCGTGCGGGCGCGTATGCTGTGGCGAAATCGTGCCGAGGACCGTATGCGCCGAATTGCTGTCTGCCTGATCATCGCCTGCCTTGCCACCCCGCTGCGCGCACCGGATGCCACAGCCCAACAGCAGAACACCGCGCAAACGGTGCCGCATGCCTGGCTCTACGGCTCCTGGACCGGCGGCCTGTTTCCGGTGCCCTCGGGCCTCAGTGCGCAGCTTTGCCTGTCGCAGCCGGTGGTGATCTTCACCCGTGACGTGGTGTTGCGCGCGACCTTGATCGACCAGCTCTATCACCAGCGCAGCATCGAGACGGTGCGCGCCGCCCCGGGGTCGACCGATTTCCGCTTCGCCCCCGCCCTGAAGTCGCGCCAGGATTTCGGCGTGTTCGGCAATGCGCCGCCAGAGCCGGCCCTGGGCTTCGGCTGCGCCGACCCGGACAGCCTGCATGTCGTGCGCCGCAGCGACAACGAGATCGTGTTCGAAGGCTGCGCCGATTTCCCGGAGCCATTGATCCGCTGCCCCACCCGCTGACATGCGCATCGCCCTGATCCACGCCCTGCGTCATTCGGTGGGCCCGATCAACGACGCCTTCGCCCGTCTCTGGCCGGAGGTGTCGCTGGCCAATCTGCTCGACGACAGCCTGTCCGCCGATCTTGCGGCCGGCGCCAGCCTCGCCAGCATGACGACACGCTTCCTCACACTCGCCCGCTACGCCCGCGACACCGGCGCCGATGGCATCCTGTTCACCTGCTCCGCCTTCGGCCCCTGCATCGAGGCCTGTGCTGCCGAATTGGCGCCGATGCCGGTGCTGAAACCGAACGAGGCGATGATTGAGGACGCGGCCGCGTTCCGAAACATCGGCGTGCTGGCCACCTTCGCGCCCACACTCGCCACCATGCCCGCAGAATTCGGCCGACCCGTGCAAAGCCTGCTGATCGAGGGCGCCCTGGCCGCGCTGAACGCCGGTGACGGTGCCACGCATGATCGGCTCGCCGTCGAGACCGCCACGCGCCTGTCCGACTGCGATGTCATCACCCTGGCCCAGTTCAGCCTCGCCCGCGCCGCCGATGACGTGGCCCGCGCGACCGGCCTGCCGGTGCTGACCACGCCCGATTCGGCGGTTCGGAAATTGAAGGCGCTGCTGGCATAAAGCGTGCCTGCACCGAAAGCATTGCAAGGAGCAACTGATGGCCGGGTTCGATCTGGTGGTGCGCGGCGGCACGGTCGTCACCAATTCCGAAGTGTTCAACGCCGATATCGGCGTCATTGGCGGCCGCATCGCCGGGATCGGTGAAAATCTTAACGGCGCCCGCGAACTGGATGCCACCGGCCTGCTGGTGCTGCCCGGCGGCGTCGACACGCATTGCCATATCGAACAGCTCCAGGCCGGCGGCGGGGCGGACGAGGAGAGCTGGACCACCGGTTCCACCGCCTGCCTCGCCGGCGGCACCACGTCCGTCGTGGCGTTCTCCACCCAGTTCAAGGGCGGCGGCATTCTGGAGCCGCTGGCCGAATACCGAAGGCGTGCGGCGTCGGCGATGGTGGATTATTCGTTCCACCAGATCATCACCGATGCGTCTGACAGCGTGATCTGGGATGAAATTCCACAGGTCGTGGCCAGCGGCGTGCGCAGCCTGAAAGTGTTCCTCACCTACGACGCCCTGGCGCTGGACGACCGCGCCTATCTGCGCGTGCTGGCCGCAGCCCGCAGGGCCGGCGCACTCGTGACGGTGCATTGCGAGAACCACGACGCCATTGGCTGGCGCACCGAGGCCCTGCTGGCGGCCGGCCACACCGCACCGAAATTCCATGCCTGGTCACGCCCCCGCATGCTCGAGCGCGAAGCCACCCATCGCGCCATAGCCTTGGCCGAAATGGTCGACCAGCCGATCCAGATCTTTCACGTCTCCTGCTCGGAAGTGGCCGAAGAGATCGCCCGCGCCCGGCATCGTGGCCTCAGGGTCTGGGGCGAAACCTGCCCACAATATTTCGTGCTCACCGCCGAACACATGGATAGGCCGGGCTTCGAGGGCGCAAAATTCATGTGCTCACCCGCCCCGCGCGACGCCGCCGACCAGCTGGCGCTGTGGCAGGACATCCGCCGCGGCACGCTCGACATCATCAGCTCCGACCATTCCGGCTGGTGCTACAACGGCACGCGGGGGAAACGCGCGAATGGCAGCGACGCCAGTTTCCGCGACATCCCCAACGGCGTGCCGGGGCTTGCAGCGCGCCTGCCGATCATCTTCAGCGAGGGCGTGGTGGGCGGGCATATCGACCTGCCCCACTTCGCCCGCCTGATCGCAGGTAACCCGGCCAAGCTGTTCGGCCTGCAGACCAAAGGCGCCATCGCCCCCGGCTATGACGCCGACCTGGTGCTGTGGGACCCCGCAAAAAAGACCACGCTCACCAACGCCCACATGCAGCACGCCATCGACTACACGCCATATGAGGACCTGGAGGTCACGGGATGGCCCATCACCACAATCCGCCGCGGCGAGATCGTGATGCAGGACGGCATGGTGCAGGCCGAGCCCGGCACCGGCCGCTTCATGGCGCGCGGGCCGTACGACATGATCCGCCCCAGCGGGGTTCTGCCCGATGGCTTCGACGCCTCGGCCTATGCCTAAGCGATGGCTTAAGACATGATCGGCATCGATTGGGGCACCAGCAGCTTTCGCGCCTTCCGCATCGTCGATGCCGGTGTCACCGACCGCATCGCCAGCGCCTTCGGCATCATGCAGATTGCGGAAAATGGCTTCGAGGCGCATCTGCGGCAGGCGATCGGCCCCTGGTTGGCAGCCGGCGAGACCCGCATCCTGATGTCCGGCATGATCGGCAGCCGCCAGGGCTGGGTCGAGGCAGCCTACCTGCCCTGCCCCGCCGATACGGCGTCGATTGCCGAAGCGCTCACCCAGGTGCCGTTCTGCGGCTGCGACCTGCGTATCGTACCCGGTCTGTGCGGGACAGATACTGTTGGCACGCCGGAAGTGATGCGCGGCGAGGAAACCCAGATCATCGGCGCCGGCGCCACCGGCATCGTCTGCCTTCCCGGCAGCCACTCCAAATGGGTGCGCGTCAGCGCGTGCGGCCGCATAGAGGGTTTCGAGACCATCATGAGCGGCGAGATCTTTGCCGCCTTGCGCAAGCAGACCATCCTGGGCCGCATGATGCCCGAAGCCCCGCACGACAATGCTGCCTTCGATCGCGGTGTTGCGCGTTCGGGAGAGCCTGGGCACCTGCTGCACCACCTGTTCGGCGTCCGCGCGCTCGGCTTGTTCGATCGGCTGGCCCCGGAGCAAAGCGCCTCCTACCTCTCCGGCCTGCTGATCGGCCACGAGGTTCGCGCCTACCTCCTGCCCGGTGCGCCAGGGAGCGCTCACGTCACCCTGCTCGGCAGCGAAAACCTCTGCGCGCTTTACACCCGCGCCATCATCCACTGCGGCGGCACCGCCAGCACCGGCCCCGCCGACGCTGCCGCAAGCGGCCTTGCCCTGATCGGATCGATGACACGATGGACCTGAAATCATACCTCACGCGCTGCCCGCTCGTGGCCATCCTGCGCGGCGTCAGGCCCGACGAAGCCGAGGCCATCGGCGAAGTCCTCGCCAACGCCGGCATCGCCATCGTCGAGGTGCCGCTCAACTCGCCCGACCCGCTCGTCAGCATCGCCCGACTGCAGGCCCGATTCGGCCAAACCATGCTGGTCGGCGCCGGCACCGTCATGTCTGAAGCTGATGTGGACGCCGTGCACTCCGCCGGTGGCCGCCTGATCGTCACGCCCCATTCCGCACTCGAAATCATCCGCGCCGCCAAGTCGAAAAACATGATCGCCTGTCCCGGCTTCGCCACCCCCACCGAGGCCTTCGCCAGCCTCGCCGCCGGCGCCGACGCGCTCAAACTCTTCCCCGCCGAAGCCGCCAGCCCCAGCGTGTTGCGGGCCATCCGCGCCGTGCTGCCCCCAGGCACCATGGTCCTGCCGGTCGGCGGCATCGACGCCACCAACATGAAGCCCTGGCGCGACGCGGGGGCCGCCGGCTTCGGCATCGGCTCATCCATCTACAAACCCGGCGACACCCCTGCCATCGTGACAGGCAAAGCAGGGCTCTTGTTGTCCAGCCTCGGCTAACGGATAAAAGCAAAAAATCGGGAGGCCGCATGTTCATTCGCGCAAACGATCTGGATATCCATGTCCAGGTCTCAGGCCCGCCAGGCGCGCCGCCGCTTCTGCTCATCCATTCGCTCGGCACCAGCCTCCACGTGTGGGACGCCCAGGCCGAGGCATTGTCCGCCAGCTTTCGCGTCATCCGCCCAGACCTGCGCGGCCACGGCCTGACCACCGTCACCAAAGGCCCCTACAGCATCGCCCAACTCGCCCAGGACATGCTGGCGATGCTCGACACCCTCGATGTTGGGCAAGCGCATGTCGCCGGCCTGTCGATCGGTGGCCTCGTGGCGCAGAGCCTCGCCGCCCAGGCCGCTCATCGCGTCGCTTCGCTCATCCTGTGCGACACCGCCATGGTCATCCCGCCGCCGGAAGGCTGGCACACCCGCGCCGCCCTGGTTCGCGCAAACGGAATGCAGGCCGTGGCCGAGCCGGTGATGGCCCGCTGGGTCACCGCCGGATACCTTGGCACCCCCCAGGCCGCCGGCCTGCGCGCCATGCTGCTGCGCACCGACCCCGAAGGCTATGCCGGCGCCGCCGAAGCCATCGCCGCCGAAGACCTGTCGGCGTCATCGGCCAAACTCACCATCCCCACCCTGATTTTGGTCGGTGACCAGGACCTCGCAACCCCGCTCACCAGTGCCGAAGCGATGCACCGGGCCATCGTGGGCTCCACGCTCATCGTGCTGAAGGACGCCGCCCACATTCCCACCGTCGAGACGCCGGACGCGGTGACGTCGGCAATCCGCAGCTTCCTCAGCCCCACCTTCGAGGACCATTACGACGCTGGCATGAACGTCCGCAAACAAGTGCTCGGCGAGGCCCACGTCGCCCGCGCCACCGCTGGGATCACCGATTTCGATCGCGATTTTCAGGAACTGATCACCCGCACCGCCTGGGGCTCCGTCTGGACCCGCCCGGGCCTGGATCGTCGCACCCGCAGCCTGCTGACGATCGCGATGATGGCCGCCCTCGGCCACCACGAGGAACTGAAGCTGCATATCCGCGCCAGCAAAAACACCGGCGCCACGCCGGCCGATATTGCCGAAACCTTGATCCAGGTCAGTGTCTACGCTGGCATTCCAGCCGCCAATACGGCCTTCCGCGTGGCCAAGGAAACCTTCAAGGACATGCAAGCATGAGCCGGCCAGATCTCAGCCCGTTCCGCCCCCAGGTTTCGGGCACCCAACCGGACTATGCCGCGGGTATCTACGGCAGCACCGACCTACGCGCGCCCCGCCACCCCCCGCTGCGCATCCCGCAATCGATCACCGAAACCACCGGGCCGCAGTTCCGCGAAGACCGCTACCCCAGCATCATCGACCTTTCGAAGGTGGCGAGCGGCGAGGCCCAGGGCCAACGTATCATCGTCGAAGGCCATGTCCGCGACGAAGACGGCCGCCCCGTGCCGCACACCATGATCGAGATATGGCAGGCCAACTCCACCGGCCGCTACCATCACGAAGGCGACCAGCACGACGCCCCGCTCGACCCGCATTTCCACGGCGCCGGCCGCATCTTCACCGATGCCGAGGGCAAATACCGCTACACCACCATCAAGCCCGGCGCCTACCCGTGGCGCAACCACCACAACGCCTGGCGCCCCAACCACATCCATTATTCACTCTTCGGCCCCGGCTTCGCCACACGCCTCATCACCCAGATGTATTTCGAAGGCGACCCCCTGCTGAAATACGACCCCATCTACAACACCATCCCCGACGAAGCCGCCCGCACCCGCATGATCGCCGATTTCGACCTCGGCCTCACTGAGCCGGAATGGGCGCTCGGCTACCGCTTCGACGTCACCCTGCGCGGCCGCGGCGCCACACCCTTCGAAGACACAAACGACCACGGAAACCACTAAAATGCCGATCGCCTCCTCCAGCCAAACCATCGGCCCCTACTGGCACTTGCTCCGCGACGACACCTGGGCCGACCTCACCCGCTTCGGCGCCACCGGCGACATCATCGAGATCACCGGCCGCATCACCGACGGCGGAGGCCAACTCGTCACCGACGCCTGCGTCGAAATCTGGCAATCCAGCCCCCCGCAATCAGCCACCTTCGAAGGCTTCGGCCGCGCCGCCACCAACGAACAGGGCACCTTCACCTTCAAAACCCTCCGCCCAGGCCCCGAGCCCGGCGTCCACGGCCCGTCCGGCAACAGCCAGCAAGCCGCGCACGTGGCGCTCACCATCCTCGCCCGCGGCCTCACCAAAGCCCTCATCACCCGCATCTATTTCGAAGGCGACCCCGGCCACGACACCGACCCCGTCCTCAGCCTGATCGAAAACCCAGCCCGACGCGCCACCCTCATCGCGCACCAATCAAAACCCGCAGTCTGGAATCTGGACATCTGCCTCCAGGGCCCAGCCGAGACGGTGTTCCTTGACATTTAACGCAACCCCCGCACGCGACGGTTTCCATGGACATCGCATCTCTTTCCCGGTTTAATGCGCATCATTCGCTTGAAAGCAAGCACATGCAGATCGCCAACGGCAAAACCCGGAAGCGGCCGATCAATCTCACGCTCGATCGTGCCCTGATCGCCCGTGCCCGCGCCGAGGGACTGAACCTGTCCGCGCTAGCCGAGCAGGCCGTCACCGCCGAACTCCTGAGGCGCGCACACGCACGTATGGTCGCGGAAATCGCCCAGGCCTGCGACTTACATGAACGCTACCTCGCAGAATACGGCAGCCTCAGCGACGCCGTCCGATCGGCCTCGGATGCAACGCCATAGTGTTCGCTGGCTCGATGTCGTCCAACATCGCGTGCCCGGCGTCCGGGCCCCCTATCTGCTCGTCCTGCAACACCACGATATTCCCGCAAGCTCGTTGCTCGCAGCCCCCGTCACCCTGCCGATAACCGGCGACACAGACATCCTCACACCGCGCCTCATCATCGAAGGTCGCCCCCACCGCATCCGCATGCTTGACATCAGTGCGGTGCCCCGTACCATGATCGAACACACGATAATATCCGCCGCCGAGGAAGCCGACGTCATCATGGCCGCGCTCGACATCATCCTGCACGGCTATCCCGTCGGCAGACCCTACTGACCCCGCAAAACCTTGCAGCCCCGCCCCTGGTACCCATTGTCGCTCCAAAGATGCAAAAAGGGGATTGCCTGACAAAGGCGCAAGAAAATGCCTTCTTTTGTGAACAAAAGAAGGGTGGTCTCAACCGGTCGCTGCAATAGCCTTAGCCAGGATAGCGGCTGGCGTTTGATAAGCGAGTGTCATTCTTGGTCTTGTGTTCATCTGATCGGCAACTTTGTCGAGATAGGTTTGGGAGTGAACGGCGAGGTCAGTGCCCTTTGGAAAATACTGCCTCAGCAGCCCGTTGGTGTTCTCGTTGCTACCCCTTTGCCACGGGCTATGTGGGTCGCAGAAATAGACGGCGACATCTGTTGCGATACTGAAGCGCTTGTGCTGAGCCATTTCCTTGCCGCGATCCCAGGTGAGCGAGGCCATCAGTCCGGCGGGCAGGCGGCGGACCTGGGCAATGAGGGCGGTGACGACGTCCTCGGACTGGCGGCTTTCAAGCTTGGCCAACACGACATAGCGCGAGTGTCGCTCGACCAATGTGACGATATGCGTGTTGCCTTTGCCCGACACCAGGTCGCCTTCCCAATGGCCGGGGACGGCCCGGTCCTCGACCTCGGCGGGGCGGTCGCGGATCGACACGGCATCGACGATCTGGCCGCGCAACTCGCGCTTTTGCGTGGCCGGGCGGCCGCGGCGCATCAGCCGGCGGCTGCGTAATCCCGCCAGGAGCTCCTTCTTCAGAACGCCGCGGGCCTGGATGAACAACGACTTATAGATGGTCTCGTGCGACACCTGCATCGTCCTGTCATCGCGATATTCGGTCTTCAGCCAGCAGGCGATCTGCTGGGGTGCCCATAGCACCTGCAGCTTTTCGGCCACGACCCGCGCCAGCGCCGGGCGCGTGGTCAGAACGCATTCTTTTGGCCGCGCGGCACGTTGCCAACACAGCGCATCGGCCTGGCTGGCACGATACAGCGTGCGGCCTTTGTTGCGTGCAACCTCGCGGCTGATTGTGGACACCGAACGGCCGAGACCACGGGCAATCCGTCCGAACGAATGTCCTGAGGCGAGCCCGCGTGAGATCTCCTCGCGATCGACAAGATGCAGCGAACGCGCGGCACGAACCTTTATCGCGGGGCCAATTCCGCCTGCTGTTCGCAGCTTGGCGTAAACCGCTCCAGCTTTGCGCCCCAACGCCCGGCTGATCTCGACCAGAGACTCGCCTGCCTTCCAACGACGCCAAAGCTCGCGCCCCTCTTCCGGCGAGAAACCACGACGACGACCCTCAACCATCGAACAATCCCCTTGGCCACCCGTTTCACCAAGGCTATTGCGATGACCGGTTGAGGCCGCC
>JBBROR010000137.1:0-8602 GCA_038229175.1 Acetobacterales bacterium
AAGCCGCGGAGCACCCAGCAGGCGATTGCCCTCGCCCTTGGTGCCGTGGCAGGCGGCGCAGTTGGTGGCGAACAATGCGCCGCCTGCCGCAACATCGGCCTCCGCCACTCCGGCCCGTGAGTTGCCGTAGAAGGTCATGACATAGTCTGCCACCTGCTCAATCTCAGCCGGCTTCAGGATGCCGTCGCCAAACTTTGGCATGATGGTGGCATGCGCCGAGGGGCTTCCGTTGCGGGCACCCACGGTGATGCTGTGCTCGATATCCGACAGCTTGCCGCCCCAGATCCAGGCACCGGCGGCCAGCGCCGGATAGCCGATGGCCCCTGCCCCACCAGCGCCGTGGCAGGCCTGGCAGTTATTGGCAAACGTGATGCGCCCGGCCGTCATCGCCGCTTCCATCAATTCAGGATCGGCGCGAATCTTGTCGTAAGGCTGGCTCGCCACCCGGTCCATCACGCCGGCCCGCTGGGCCGCCACCGCACGCAGATCCCGCTCGACCCCCGCCCGCGTCGACGCACCAAGCACGCCGTGCCAGTAGGTACCAGTGAATGGGATCGGAAACGACGGATACAGAAAGCACCAGACGCCGGCGAAAGCGATGCAGACAAACCAGGTATAAAGCCACCATTTCGGCAGCGGCGTGTTCAGCTCGCGCAGCCCGTCCCATTCATGGCCGGTTGTTTCGGTTCCGGTCACGCTGTCTTTTTCGATCTTGGTTGGCATGATCTCTGTCCCTACCGATCGTCGCCGAGGATGATTTTTCCATGCTCTTCGATCGACTTCTGTCGCGATGGCCAATAGGCGGCCACGGCGATCAGGATGAACACCGCCACCATGAAGGCGATGCCGTAATGCTGCAGCCAGGCTGCGATGGTCACGAAATCGGTCATTGCTGCAGACTTTCCGTGCTGGTGTCGGCGAAGTTCACAAGCGTGCCGAGCATCTGCAGATACGCCACCAGCGCATCCATCTCGGTGGCCCCGTGGCCGTTGCCAGGAACCGCCACGGCCTTCGGATAGCGCTTCTGCAACGCAGCGAGATCCGCACCGGGCGTTGCCTGCGCCTGCAGATCGTCCCGCGCGGCTTTCATCTCCTCGTCGGTGTAGGGCACGCCCACCGCCTTGTTCGCGCGCAGATGCGCCACGATATCGGCATCTTCCACAACGGTCGTGCTGAGGAACGCGTAAGACGGCATCAGGCTCTCTGGCACCAGCGACTGCGGATGCGTCAGATGGCCATACTGCCAGTCGCTCGAATACCGCCCGCCCACCCGCGCCAGGTCCGGCCCGATCCGCTTCGAACCCCATTGGAACGGGTGGTCATACATGCTCTCGGCGGCGAGCGAGTAATGGCCATACCGCTCCACCTCGTCGCGCAGGCCGCGGATCTGCTGGCTGTGGCACACGTAGCAGCCCTCCCGCACATAGATGTTGCGACCCACGAGTTCGAGCGGCGAATACGGCCTAACACCTTTGACGTGCTCCACCGTGGTCTCGATGGTGAACAGCGGCACCACCTCGACGATGCCGCCCACCGAGACGGTAATCAGCGCCAGCACAAGCAGCAGCATGGCGTTGCGTTCGATGATGCCGTGATTGAAACGTCCGTTGAACATGGCGCTATTCCCCCGCCAGCAAGGCGCCGTGCGGCAAAGCGATGCGCTGTGCCTTGGGGCCTCTGATGGTCATGATCATGTTGAAGGCCATCATGAACGCGCCGGCTAAGAAGCAAAGCCCACCCGTCATACGAATAACGTAGTAAGGATGCACGGCCACCACCGCCTCGATGAATGAGTATTGCAAAAATCCAAAACTGTCATAGGCGCGCCACATCAGCCCCTGCATGATGCCGGCCACCCACATCGAGGTGATGTAGAACACGATGCCGAGCGTTGCGATCCAGTAATGCCAGGCGATCAGCTTGGTCGAATACATCGCCTGGCGCTTCCACAGCACCGGGATCAGGTAATACATCGCGCCGAAACTGATGAACGCCACCCAGCCCAAGGCGCCGGAATGCACATGCCCAATGCCCCAATCGGTATAGTGGGACAGCGAGTTCACCGAGCGGATCGACATCACCGGCCCCTCGAAGGTGGCCATCCCGTAAAAGCCCACGGCCGTGACGGAGAAGCGCAGGCCCGGATTGGTGCGCAACTTGTCCCACGCACCCGACAACGTCATCAGCCCGTTGATCATCCCGCCCCAGGACGGCATCCACAGCATGATCGAAAACGCCATGCCCAGGGTCTGCGTCCAGTCGGGCAGCGCCGTATAGTGCAGATGATGCGGCCCGGCCCAGATGTAGAGAAAAATCAAAGACCAGAAATGCACGATCGAAAGCCGATACGAATAAATCGGCCGGTCGGCGGCCTTGGGGATGAAGTAATACATCATGCCCAGGAAGCCCGCCGTCAGGAAGAAACCAACGGCGTTGTGGCCATACCACCACTGGATCATGGCATCCTGCACGCCCGAGAATGCCGAGTAGCTCTTGGCCCCCCAGTACGACACCGGCACCGCCAGATTGTTGCCGATATGCAGCATGGCCACGGTGATGATGAACGACAGGTAGAACCAGTTCGCCACATAGATATGCGGCTCCTCGCGCCGCAGCAGCGTGCCAAGATAGACCACCAGGAACAATACCCAGACAAGCGTCAGCCACAGGTCCAGATGCCATTCCGGCTCGGCATATTCACGGCCCTGGCTGTAGCCCATCACATAGGACAGCGCCGCCATGACGATGAAGAACTGGTAGCCCCAGAAGATGAAATCAGCGAGCGCCCGGCCGCCGTAAAGCCGGGCGCGGCAGGTGCGCTGGACGACGAAGATGCCAGTGCCGAACAGCATCGAACCGCCGAACGCAAAGATCGCAGCCGATGTATGCACCGGCCGCAGGCGTCCGAAATTGGTGAAGGCGTAACCGAGGTTGAACGCGGGCCAGGTCAGCTCCAGCGCCAGGTAAACGCCCACGCTGAACGCCACGATCGCCCAGAACATCGAGGCGATCATGAATTTCTTCACGACCTCGTCGTTATACTCCACCGGCGCGCGGGCCCGCTGCAGGACATGGCCCGAAGCCATGGCGGTTGTGTCAGACATGCGGATCGTCCTTGGTATGGATCGCCTGGGTATCCGCCAAATCGAAATGGCGCTTGATGAGGCCGAAGCCGAACAACGCCGCGAAGGCGGCCAGCGACAGGCCGAACAGATACATTTCCGAGTCCACCGCGCGGGATGCGACCAAAAGGCCCAGCAGCCCCATCGGCACCATCAGGCCCCCCATCACGATATCGCCTGCTTCTCGCTTCATGCCCTGTCTCCTGCGACTCTGAACCACTTCATGCCGGCAAACTGACAGGGTCCCGCCGCGGATGATTTGATACAGGTCAATGTCGCGGGGCTTCGCTGCGCGCATCTGATGGCTTCATTGCACAGGATGTTGCATGACCGATCATCTGCAGATGCTGGCCGCACTGTGCGGACCCGATGGGCCTGCAGGACTTGGTGGCCTGTTGGCTGCATTGTTCGTGGCGGGCCTGGTGGGCAGCGTGGTGCACTGTGCTGCGATGTGCGGGCCGTTCGTGCTGTCGCAGGTGTCAGGCGCGCTGCAGCGAATTCCGGCGGCGCGGCTGTGTGAGCGTCATCGTGTGACCAGCGGATTGTTGCTGCCCTATCACGCCGGACGATTGTTGACGTATGCGGCGCTGGGGGCGATTGGCGCCGGGTCCGGCGCATGGGCTTCGACATCGCCTTTGGGCCATGTGGTGCCCGGCGTGCTGCTGGCCTTGGCCGCGCTGCTGTTCCTTGGCCAGGCGGTTCGCAGGCTCGCACCGTCCTGGCGGCTGTTCGCTTCTGGGGGCCGCCCGACGCCCTGGGGGCATCTGGTTGCATCGGCCGCACGCGGCATCGATCGCACGCGCGCCGGCGGCGGCTTCTTGCTGGGGCTGGTGCTCGGCCTGCTGCCCTGTGGCTTTCTCTACGCCGCGATTGCCGTCGCATCCTCCACACTCAGCCCGTGGCGCGGCGCGCTGGCAATGCTGGCCTTCGGCATCGGCACCATGCCCAGCCTGATGCTGGTGGGGATGTCCGGGTTGATCTCGGCGCGCAGATGGTCCCGCGCGATGGCTGTGGCCGGCCCACCCTTGCTGCTGCTCAACGCCACTGTGCTGATGGTGCTGGCCTATCTTCGAATATTTGCCTGATGCGAACGAAACAGCCGGCACCGAGAGGATGCAGATCGTTTCACTTCGCCAATGCCATTCTCTGCAAGGCGAGCAGCCTGCCTTTTGTCCGAATTCCACGGCATGACTGATGCTGCATCACGAAATTTCCACATCGCGTGCGGGGTGTCTGTTAAGAGGATTGCCAACGATGCAAGAAGACGCCGTCAACCCCTTTTTCATGGTGCACGCCTTGGCCAATGCGGCAGTCGCAAACGATCCGGATTTCGACGTCATCGTGGTGGGTGGCGGCCCAGCCGGCTCCACGGTGGCGGCCCTGCTCGCCGATCGCGGAGAACGCGTGCTGCTGCTGGAAAAGGCGCACCATCCGCGCTTTCATATCGGTGAATCGCTGCTACCGCTGAACGTGCCCCTGCTGGAGCAGTTGGGCGTGAAGGACGAGATCGACCGGATCGGCATGCCGAAATACGGCGTGGAATTCGTCTCGCCAGTGCACAACAAGGCCATGATGCTGGATTTCGGCCAGGCCTGGGACAAGCGCTATCCCTACTCGTATCAGGTGCGCCGGTCTGAATTCGATCATGTCCTGCTGAAAAACGCCGCGGCCAAGGGCGCCACCGTGGTCGAGGGCATGCGCGTGACCGACATGGCGTTCCCGTCCCCGGGCCGCGTGGTGGCCACAGGGCGGGACGAAGCCGGGCAGGACCATCTCTACACCGCCCGCTTCATGGTCGACGCCTCCGGCCGGGACACGCTGATGGCCAGCCAACTCGGCATCAAGCAGCGCAACCCCGTGCACAAATCCGCCGCCATCTACGCCCATTTCGAAGGCGCGCATCGCTTGCCCGACAAGGCCTGCGGCAACATCAGCGTCTTTTGGTTCGCCCATGGCTGGTTCTGGTTCATCCCGCTGTCCGACGGCACCACCAGCATCGGCGCGGTCTGTGCGCCCGAATTCATCAAGGCCCGCACCACCGACGTCACAACCTTCCTGCACAGCCTGATCGCCATGACGCCCGCTTTGGCCGAACGCCTGGCCTGCGCCACCATGGTCGGGCAAGCCCACGCCACCGGCAATTATTCGTATCGTGCCGATCGGATCTTCGGGCCGGACTATCTGATGGTGGGCGACGCCTACGCCTTCATCGATCCAGTGTTTTCAAGCGGCGTCTTCCTCGCCATGAAGGGTGGCTTCCTGGCCGCCGACGTGGTCGCCACCTGCCTGCACGGCACGCAGGCCCAAGCCGCCCGCGCCCAGCGGCACTACGCGCACGACGTCTCGAAATCGCTGCAGCGCTTCTCCTGGTACATCTACCGCATGACCCGCCCCGCCATGCGCGACCTCTTCATGAACCCGCGCAATTTCTTCCGCGTGCAGGAGGCGCTCCTGTCGCTGCTTTCCGGCGACGTGTTCGGCGCCTCGCCAATCCGCCCGCGTCTGGCGATCTTCCAGGGCATCTACTTCCTCAAGACAATCGCCCTGCGCCTCGCCGCAAAGCCTCTGGCCGCCCAACCCCAGCCCGAGACCTGACCCTGCGTTGGACAGTAACCTCGCCTCGGCAACGACCACCCATCTCGTCCTGATCCCCAGCTACAACACCGGCGCCAGGCTGTTCGAAACCGTGCGGCAGGCCCGCATACAATGGCCACATGTGTGGGTGGTGTTCGACGGCAGCACGGACGGCACGCCGGAACGGCTGGAAAATGCCCACGCAAACGACCCGGCGGTGCGGGTGTTTCACCTTGCGCGCAACCGCGGCAAAGGTGCGGCCATCCTGCATGCTCTTGCCGAGGCGGAGGCACATGGCTTCACCCATATCCTCACCATGGATGCCGACGGCCAGCACAACGCCGCCGATATCCCCGACATGATGGCGCTGTCGCGCACCCATCCCGCCGCCATGGTGCTGGGCGCACCGATCTTTGACAGCAGCGCCCCGATGGCGCGGGTGCTTGGGCGACGGGCCGCCAACTTCCTGGCCAATCTGGAGACCGACTGGGCCGGGATCGGCGACTCCCTCTACGGCCTGCGCGTCTATCCGGTGGCCCCCCTGGTGCAGGAATTCGCCGCCACCCGCTGGATGCGCCGCTTCGATTTCGATCCGGAAGCCGCCATCAGGCTATGCTGGCGCGGGGTGCGGCCCATCAATTTCCCGACGCGCGTTCGCTATTTCTCGTGTTACGAAGGCGGCGTCTCGCATTTCCACTATCTGCGCGACAACCTTGTCTTGGCGTTCATGTATACACGCCTGATGGCCAATTTACTCGCGCGCGCCTTCAGGCCATCCCTCCGTTGATCGAGATCACCTGTCCGGTGATATAACCCGCATCGTCGGACACCAAAAACCGCACCAGAGCCGCCACCTCATCCACCGTCCCGGCCCGCTTCATCGGCACCAGCTTTGCCACCATCTCAGCCGGAAACGCCGCATCGGCCATCGGTGAGGCGATGATCCCCGGCGCCACCACATTTGCCGTCACACCCCTGCTGGCCAGTTCCAGCGCCAGCGAGCGCGTGGCACCGTGCAGCCCGGCCTTGGCTGCGGCATAGTTCGTCTGTCCACGATTGCCCACAACCGCCGCAACCGACGAGAGCGACACGATGCGCCCCCAGCGCCCCCGCATCATCGGCATCAGCAAGGGCTGGGTGACGTTGAAGAAGCCGTGCAGCGACACGTCGATCACCCGGGTCCACTGATCCAGCCGCATGGCAGGCATCACGGCGTCGTCGTGGATGCCGGCATTGTTGACCAGGATGTGAATGGCGCCGCCTTCAAGCACCTGGGCCAGCGCGTCGGCTGCAGCCTTGGGGTCGGTGACGTCGAAGGTGATCGTCTCGGCCGAGCCGCCCTGGGCGATGATGGAGCCACGCACCGCGGCGGCGCGATCCACGCCACCATGGGCGTGGATGATGACGTGGTGACCCTGCGCAGCCAAGATGCGGCAGATCGCCGCACCCAGCGCGCCACTGCCGCCCGTCACCAGCGCACGCCTCACGCTTTCAGACCGGTTCCAGCCGCATCCAGAACCACCGCGGCGCGCCCGGTCAGCAGCTTGCGGCCCTGGCAGTGCACCGCGAAATCGTAGATGACGCGTCCCGTCTCGCCATAGAGGCGCGTGGCGGTCACGTCCAGATCCGCCTCCAGCAGATCGAGCCGATCATCCTCGCAATGCACATCGCGCAGGCTGGCGAGATAGCCCATGGTGGGGCGGCCCGCCACCGGCCCGGTCAGCGCACCATGCAGCGCCATAGCCTGGGCCGCGTATTCCACGCCGCAGATCGTGTCCAGACGCCCGGCCACCGCCAGCGGATTGGCGCTGTCGCGATGCGAGCCGGCGCGGCAATGGATCTGGGTCGCGTCGTAGTCGACCACGCGGTTGAGCAGGCACATCGATCCGCTGTGCGGGATGAGGGAGGCGATGTCGATGTCGTCGTTGGGTGCACGCATCACAGCCCTACCACCGTCACATCCACCAGCATGTTCTCAATTCCCTCGATCACGACGTCTTCTCTCGTTTGAGCCCCCCGGCCCCGCGCCAATGCGCGGAGCAACGGCAGGCTTCGCGCGGCCGGGTTGTCCCGTCGTATCGCTTCCAGTTCCGGCTGCATCATCGTGCAGCCCGATGCCTTGCTTTGCCGTGTGGTCACATGCAGTTCCGCCAGGCTGGAATCGGACCGTTCGGGGCACAAAACCAGCGACACACCAAACACAGTCTGCAGCAGCCTCGCCGTATTCAACGGCTCCGGATACGGGTGATCGTATGATATCAACGTGACCGGCCGCCGGTCGACACAGACCTGGGCCACCGCATCCAGCAATCCCATCGCAAAACTTCCGTCAAACCCGCACAGGCTGGTGCTCGGCGCCATCGCCTTGCAGGCCAGCGCCCAATAGCCGGACGGTGCGTTGTGCACGGAATTGTGAAACCGCGTGGGGGAGATCTGGCAGTCGCCCGTGGTCAGGACACTCAGGATCGCGTGGATGGTATCGCCATCGGCACCCGAAGACGTGAACACGGTGGCCATGTCAGACGGATCGCAGCGTGCATGGGCCAATGCTTCAAGCCCCACCGTCACAGCAAGTCTCACCACTGCCCCGGTGCGTCGGCGCTCCGCGGCGGGAAGCGCCATGATCGCCGGAAGCACGACCGGTGCCGGCACCACGTCCCGCTCGCCGGCCAACACCGCGCGCGCCGTTGGCCAGTCGGGCATGCCCGGGCCCAGCACGCCGATGCCGTCGACAAAAAGCTTCATGCGGCCAGCTCGAGGATGAGGCTGCAGTTGCTGCCGCCGAAGCCGAACGAGTTGCTCATCACACGCCGCAGATCGGCGGCCCGGCCCATGCGCACCACGTTGCTGCGGAATTCGCTGTCACGCGTGCGCAGATGCGCGCAGCCCGGGATGAACTGGTGCCG
>JBBROR010000138.1:0-8583 GCA_038229175.1 Acetobacterales bacterium
CGCGCTCTGGAAGGTGCGGATCACGCCCAGCCTCGCGATGGCAAATGAAGACAGGCCTCCCAAGGCCACGCCATCGAAGATGACGGTGCCGGCATCGACCCGGAACAGGTTGGTGATGAGGTTGAACAGCGTCGTCTTGCCCGCGCCGTTCGGCCCGATCAGGGCGGTGAGCGAGTGCTCGGCCACGCTGAACGACACATCGGCGGTGGCCAGCAGGCCGCCGAAGGATTTGCGCAGACCGCACACCTCTAGCGTGCTCATGCGGCCGTCAGCGATTTTGAGGCTGTGGCGCGGTGCGGGCCGGTGGGCAGGATGCGGTTGACCAAGCCGAACATTCCCTGCGGCAGGTAGAGCGAGCAGCCGGCCAGCAGGGCGCCGCTGGCCAGGGTTTTGTAGATCGCCAGCGGTTGAAACACGGTCGGCAGGATCGTGAGAAGGGCGGCGCCGAGCAATGGGCCGATCAGTGTGCCTTCGCCGCCGATGACCAGCATCGAGACGAGTTCGAGCGAGCGGGGCGTGCCGACCATCTCGGGTGACAGGAAGTGAAAATGAAACGCGTAGAGGCTGCCGGACAGCGAGGCCAGCACGGCGGACATGCCGAACGCCGCCATCTTGCAGCCAACAACGTTGACGCCGAGGGCGGCAGCGGCCAGCGGGTCGGTGCGGATCGCCTGCAACGCGCGGCCGAAGCCGGACCGCATGGCGCCTGCCACCGAAATCAGGATCAGCACCACAAGGCCCAGCACGAGGAAATACATCCGAAGGGGCGTGCCGAATTCGAGGCCGGCGATGCTGAAATCGGGGATCCCCACCATGCCGGACGGGCCGCCGGTGATGTCGTCGAAGCCGATGGCGCAGCTGTCGATCAGCAGCCCGAAGGCCAGGGTGGCGAGCGCCATGTAAAGGCCGCGCAGTCGTAAAGTGACGGCTGCCAGGATGATCGCGCAGACGAGCGAAAGTCCCATGCCGGCGGCAACGCCGACGATGGGTGGGATGTTGTGTTCGGTGGCGAGATAGGATGCGGTGTAGCCGCCGATCGCCATGAAGCCGGCCTGGCCGAGGCTGATCTGGCCGCCATAGCCCATCAGCACGTCCTGCCCGATCAGCGCGATGAACAGAATGAGTGTGATGATCAGCGCGCCGAGCAAGGCATTGCCCAGCACCAACGGCGCCGCCAACGCCAGAAGGACCAGCAGGCTGCCCCAGCGCCAGGCGGCGGCGGCCGAAATGCGCGAGACATGCGTCCAGACGCGCGCTTCGTCGCGCACGTCCGAGCGGCGTGTGGCCCCGGCGCGAATGAGGCCGGAGGGGCGCCAGACCAAAACGATCAGCAGCAGGCCGAGTGCCAGGGCGTTGCTGAACAACGAGGACACATAGGCGGTGGCGAGCTGGCCCACGAGGCCCAGCAGCAATCCGCCGGCGATGGCGCCGGGGAAGGAGGCGATGCCGCCGATGGCGACCGCGATAAAACCCGAGATTGTCAGCAGGCGGCCGGTGTCGAACTGCAAGGCGATGGCCGGCGCCACCACCACGCCGGCCGCCGCCCCGATGGCGCCGGCGAGCGCGAAGGCGAACAGCTGCATGCGCGGCACGTCCACCCCCATCAGTCTGGCGGCGGTCGGGTTCTCCGCGCATGCGCGCAGCGATTGGCCCAGACGGGTGCGCGCCAGCATCCAGCCGAGGGCCACGATGATGACGATTGTGACGCCGAACACCCAAAGCCCTTGGGTGGGCAGCAGAAGGCCGGCGACACGCAAGGGTTTCTCGCCGGAGAACGATGGCAGCGCGTAGGGCTGACTGCCCCAGACCACAAGAACAAAACCTTCGAACAGGGTGAGAAGACCGGCGGTCAACATCAGCATGTTGCTGTTGGTCAGCCGCGTGAGGCCCGGGACGAACAGCACGCGCCCGGCGATGGCCGCAAGGGCAGTGGTCGCCAGGATCGCGCCCATGGCGGCGAGCAGGGGCGGCAGGCTGGCGGATGTTTGCAGCGAATAGGCGGTGAGCGCGCCCAATGTGCAGAACGCGCCCTGTGCGAGGTTGATCACCCCCGTGACGCGATAGACGATCGAGAATCCCAAGGCCAGCAGGGCATAGATGCTGCCTTGCTGGATGCCGCCGATGACGATCTGGACGAGCTCGGTCATGCGGCGGCGACGTCTTTGTCACTCATGGTTTGGGCGGCACGCCGCCGGCGAGGCTTACGGGCGTCCAGGTGCGGGCGGCCGGGTCCCACTTCGTCACCACGGCCTCGTGCTCGCCCACGCCACGCTGCGGCACGGTGGGAAAATCATAGGTGCCGTTGACGCCGACGAAGCCGGTGGTGCCGGCGAGCTTGGCACGCAGTTGCTCGGCGGTGGCGTCTGGCCCGAGCTGCGACAGCGCCGTCAGCACCAGCATCGCCGGGTCCCAGCCGAGGGTGGACGCTGAATCGGGCGTGATGCCGCTGGCTTTGTAGGCTGCGAAGAATTGTGCCCGGGCAGCCTTCTGCGGCTCGGACACATCACCCATCGTGGTGCCCATGAAGGGGGGCGAGGGGATGTACAGCTCCTTCGGCAGGAACGCCGCATACTGGTCCATCTGCGCATAGGTCATGTTGCCGTTGGTGGTGGCGACGGGGATCTCCAGGCCGGCCTCGGCGATGCCTTTGAACACCGTGGCGATGGGGCCGCCGGTGGCCCAGGCGATCAGCGCCTGGGGGCTGGTGCCTTTGATGCGCTGGATCTGGGCAGACACGCTGACATCTCCCGGATTGAAACGCGCGTCGCCGACGATAGACATATCCTTGTTCTCCGGCAGCGCCACAAGGGCGCGAATGTTGCGCTCGGCGTCCTGGCCGGAGGCATCGGTGCTGGTGATGAGACCCAGCCGCGTGATGCCCTTCATCCGCCAATAGCGGATCATCGCGGCGGCAAGATCCTTGGTGTCCACGCCCGAGGTGAACACGAAGCTTCCCGCGGCGGGGTGGATGCCCGGCGAGAAGCAGAACATCACAGGGCCGGTCTTCATCAGCGGCGCCATGGCGTTGCACATCGCCACCTGGGACGAGCCTAGGATGACGACGGGCTTGCTGCCGACCAGGCCGGTGGCGAGCTGCACCGCGTTCTGCGGGCTGGTCTGATCGTCGTGGAAGACGAAGTTGATTGGCTCGGCTTTGATCATTCCCGTCGCGATGGCGGCCTGGAGGTTGATCAGCGCGGTCTGCTGCGCCTTGCCGAGAAAGGCGGTGGCGCCGGTCAGCGGCAGGATCACGTCGATGGTGCGGGGGGCGGCCTTTGCGCCCGACATCGATAGGGCTGACAACGCCAGTACGGCGATCATTGTCTTACGCATGTCATCCCCCATCGGCGTTTTTACGCCTGTCGTCTTTTCACAGAAAAGCCGGCCATTGTCGTGGCATTAACCTCGACGATGACCGGCCTTGCAACAAGCGGTCTATTCGGCGGCGGTGGGCATCGGCGGTGCGATCTCCTCGCCGGGGTAGGATGCGCGTTCCTCCTCGGATGCCCCCAGCGTGCGCCAGTTCGATTCTTTCGGCACCACGCCTTCGAACGAGCGAAGCTTCACATGCGGCACGGACTGCTCGCCGATGCCGATGGCCGGCTCGCCGCGCTGGAAGCGCTGCACGGCATCCAGCATCAGGCGGCGGAACTGCACGATCGCCACGTCCGACGCGCCAAGCCGTTCATTGCTGCGATCGGCGATGGGCCCCATCGTTTCCCACATCGCCATGTCCTGATTGGGAATGCCGCGAATGCCGGTGAAGTCGCCCAGCTTCATGGCTTTGCGGTCTTGCTTGTAGTTGTTCTCCCGCGTCCGGACTTTGCGGTATTCATGATCGACATCGATGCCGACCTGCGCGCCGCAGAGTTTTCGAAAGGCTTCCTGGTCGATGCCTTCGCCCATATGAAGCTCGGGGGCAGACCAGGCCACGAAATAGAACATCGTGTGGGTGTCATCCATCGGGGCTGAGAGCTGCACCAGGCTGTATTTGTTGTTGGGCGGGATCAGCACGGTGATCGGCGCCACATAGACCGTGGTGCGGATGTAGTTGTGGGTGGCGGCGTTGAAGATCGGCCGGCGGATGGCGGCGTACCGCAGGCCGTAATTCGTCAGCTGCACCTGCAGGCGCGGCGCCTTGTCGGTGGTCGGGCGCTGCCACAGGCCGTCGTTTGAGACGGTGTTCGAGTTTACCCGTGCCGGCGGCATGTCCGTGGAATGCAGGCTGGAGCTGTGGGCGCTGTCGATGGCCCCCTCCAGGATCTGCGCCCAGTTGGTTGGCACCATCATCTTCACGATGCTGACTTTTGTCTTTTCGGTGGGGGCGAATGCCGGGGCCTGGAATTCCGGCATTTCCGCTGCAGGACCCATATAGACCCAGACGAAACCGCCGGCCTCGTTTGTGGGGTAGGCCACGTGCTTGACCTTTTCGGTCATGCGGCTTTCCGGCGGCTCGGACGCCATTTCCACCACATTGCCGTCAACATCGACCTTCCAGCCGTGATACAGGCAGCGCAGTCCGCATTCCTCGTTGCGGCCGAACACCAGCGAAGCGCGGCGGTGCGGGCAGAATTCACCCACGATGCCGAGCCTGCCATCGGTGTCGCGGAAGGCCACCAGGTCTTCGCCGAGCAGTTTCACCCGCACCGGCGTGCCGTCCGGCTCGCGCACTTCCTCGGTCATGCAGGCTGGCAGCCAGTGGCGGCGCATCAGCTGGCCCATGGCGGCCTCACCTTCGACGCGGCAGAGCAGATTGTTTTCAGCATCGGTCAGCATGGGTTTCTCCCGTGTCTGGAATTGCTTAGGTTCCGAATATATAAGTTGGGGCCGTGCCATGTGTCGAGACGATAAAGCTGGAGATTTGACGCAGTGCAGCAAGGTCCGTCGCTTGAAGGGTTGGAGTGAACCACGGTATTCTCTTTGTGGACGAACGAATTTGGGGAGCTTCGATGAGCCTGTCGCCTGAGGTGACCTTCGCGCCGTTGCGCGTCCGTCGTGCGGAGCAAGCGGCGGATGGCATCCAGCTTTTCGAACTGGTGCGTGATGACGGAGGACCGCTTACCGCGTTCACGCCCGGCGCGCATTTGCAGGTGAAGGTGCCGAATGGATCGATGCGCCGCTATTCGCTGGCGAGCGACCCCGCTGACGCCACGTTCTACCAGTTCGCCGTCAAGCGCGAGGACCCTGGAACCGGGGGGTCGCGCGCGCTGGTGGATGGCATCAAGGCTGGCGACACGATCGACGTCTCAGCGCCGCTGAACGATTTCGAACTGGCGCCGGCCGCGCCCGGCTTTGTGCTGATCGCTGGCGGCATTGGCATCACGCCGATGGTCTCGATGGTGCGGCATCTGCTGTCCACCGGCGGCAAGCCCTTCAAGCTTTATTATCTTGGCCGCACGCCAGCGCAGATGGCGTTTCACAAGGAGCTGTCCGGCCCCGAATTTCGCGGCCGCGTGGTAATGCACTGCGATGAAGGCGATCCGTCGCGGTCGTACGACCTGTGGCCGGTGCTGGAGACATTCAAAGGCCAGCATCTGTATTGCTGCGGCCCACGCGGGCTGATGGAAGCGGTGCGCGACATGACCGGGCACTGGCCGACCTCTGCCGTTCATTTCGAGGATTTCGGCGCCCGCCAAGCCCCGCTTGCCACGGACACCGCATTCACCGTGCGCCTGGCCCGCACCGGCTCCACGCATGTCATCCCCGCCACCGCGTCCATTCTGGAGATCCTGCGCGATGCCGGTGTGCACATTTCGGCCTCCTGCGAGAGCGGGAGCTGCGGCACCTGCGAGGTGAAGCTGTTGGAGGGCGTGGCCGATCATCGCGATATCGTGCTGACCGATCGGGAGAAGCCCAACCGCATCATGGTGTGCGTCAGCCGTGCGCTGACGCCCGAGCTGGTGCTGGACCTGTGACACGCCCGATCCGCATCGGCGTGGCCGGGCTTGGCCGCGGCTTCATGTTGATGTTGCCGACGTTATCGCGCCACAAGCTGGCCACCCTGGTCGCCGCTGCCGATCCGCGGCCCGAGGCGCGGGCGCAATTCGCCGCCGATTTCGGGGCGAAGACCTATGACAGCGTGGACGCGCTGTGCGCCGATCCGTCCGTCGAGGCGGTCTATATCGCCACCCCGCACCAGTTCCATGTTGAAAATGTGCGCAGCGCCGCGCGGCACGGCAAACACGTGATGGTGGAAAAGCCGATGGCGTTGAACCTCGCCGATTGCCGGGCGATGATCGACGCGGCGGCCGAGGCCCACATTCATCTGCTGGTTGGCCACAGCCACAGCTATGATGCGCCGTATCTTGCCACCCGCGCCCTTATTGAGGGCGGCACGTTCGGTGCCGTGCGCATGATCACAGCCGCCAACTTCACCGATTTCCTGTATCGCCCGCGCCGCCCGGAAGAGCTGGACACTTCGCAGGGCGGCGGCGTGGTGTTCAGCCAGGGCGCGCATCAGATCGACATCGTGCGCCTGCTCGGCGGCGGACTGGCCCGAAGCATCCGCGCCGCCACCGGGCGTTGGGACCCCAGGCGGCCCACCGAAGGCGCCTACAACGCGTTTGTCGATTTCGAAGACGGCGTGTCCGCCACGCTTACCTATAACGGCACCGCACATTTCGACACCGACGAGTTCTGCGACTGGACCGGCGAACTCGGCCAACCCCGCGATCCCGCGCTGTACGGCGGCGCACGGGCGGCGCTGCGGCATATCGCCTCACTGGAGGAGGAGGCGGCGTTCAAGAATACCCGCGCCTACGGCCTGGCGCCGAGGCCGGACCAGGCCCCGGCCGCGCACAACCATTTCGGCCTTGTCATCGCGTCCTGCGAACGCGCCGACCTCAGGCCTCTGCCACACGGCGTGATGATCTATGCGGATGAGGAGCGCCGCTTGCATCCATTGCCAGCACCAGCGGTGCCGCGCACCGAGGTGATCGACGAACTGCACGACGCCGTGGTGCATAACAGGCCGCCGCTGCACAGCGGTGCATGGGGCATGGCAACCGTGGAGATGTGCCTGGCCCTGCTGCAATCGGCGCAGGAGGCACGCGAGATCGTTTTGCACCATCAGGTGACGGTCGAACGCGCCCGGTAGGTTGTGCTTCACCGCATCGGTGCGATATCCGACACATGCGAACACAATCAAGAAGCCTGCGCCCATGACCGCCGTTATCATTGGCGCCACCGGCGGCCTTGGTGCCGCGCTGGCCGACGCCATCGAGGCCGGCGGCCAATATGCGCGCGTGGTCCGGCTCGGTCGCAGCGGCCTGCCGCCGCTCGATCTGCTGTCAGAGCCAAGCATCTCGGCCGCCGCTGAGATTTGTGGCACAGGCCTGAGCCTGGTGATCGACGCCACCGGCTTTCTGCACGGCGATGGTTTCACGCCGGAGCGGAGCTGGAAACAGCTCGATCCAGCGCATATGGCGCACGCCTTCGCAATCAACGCGACGGGGCCCGCGCTTTTGATGAAACACTTCCTGCCGCGCCTGATCCGCGATCGGCGCGCGGTGTTTGCCACCCTGTCCGCCCGCGTGGGCAGCATCGAGGACAATCATCTCGGCGGCTGGTACGCCTATCGCGCCTCGAAAGCTGCGCTCAACCAGTTTATGCGCACCGCGTCGGTGGAACTGCGAAGACAAAGCCGCCAGTCGATCTGCGTGTCGATCCATCCCGGAACCGTTGCCACCGGTCTGTCGGCGCCGTTCGCAAAGGCGGGGCTGGAGGTGCAGGATGCAGAGCTGGCGGCGTCTCGTATTCTTGGCGTTCTGGACGCAGTGACGCCGGAGCAGAACGGCGGATTTTTCGACCATCACGGAGTTGCGATTTCGTTCTGATATCAGGCACCGCACGACCCTGTCGGCGGGGCGCCAGCAATCAGGCCACTGGTTCGCCCACGGCAAAACCCAGGTGATGGCGATGCGCTGTCTCGATCGAGGCCCGCAAAATCTCAAGACCGACTTCCAGTGAGTGCTGCGTGCGCACCAGATGTTGCCCACTGTCGGACAATGCCTGCCACAGCGCCTCATCATGATGCAGGCGCACGCAGGCCGACGCGAATTCTTCCGCGGTGTCGGCTAAAAGCACGTCCATACCATCGCGCAGATCCATCCCCTCGGCGCCGCAGGCGGTGGATACCACCGGCACGCCATACGACATCGCGGCCGAAATCTTACCTTTTGTTCCGGCGCCAACGCGAAGGCTGCAGGCAAAAACGCGGACCGTGTCGAACACCGTGCGAAGGTCTTCAATCTGCCCGGTGACGATCACCCGTGGCCCAGCCAGCGCGAGCACTTTGGCCGTGGGGTTGGCGCCTGCGATGATGAAGCGGGCATCAGGCAGATGGCGATGGATCAGAGGCAGCACGGCGTGCACAAAGAACATCACCGCATCCACGTTCGGCGCGTGCCCGTAGCCGCCGAGAAAGCAGAAATCCCGTCTTGCGTGAAATCCTACCTGCGTCCCGTGCAGCGGAAACATGAAGGGCCAGACAACAACCGGCGCGTCCGGCACCGCGTTGGACAGCAGATTGCGCTCGAAGGTTGAGTGGGTGATGGTGCAGTCAACGGCACCGACCAGCCCCAA
>JBBROR010000139.1:0-8582 GCA_038229175.1 Acetobacterales bacterium
AGGGCCTGCGGGTCGTCCATTCCGCCGGCGATACGCAGCAAGGCGTTGGCGACGTAGCCGATGATCCGGTTGCCTCCGCCGCTGCCCACCGCCGCCACCGGATGCCCCACCGCATCCAGCACGATGCATGGCGCGACCGAGGTGCGCGCCCGCCGCCCGGGCGCCATCGCATTGGGCGAAACCTTGCCGCCCACCACCGGCCGCGTGGCGAAGTTCGTCATTACGTTGTTGAGGTAGAAACCACCCACGCTGATCCGGGCGCCGAAATTGTTGTTGATCGTGGTCGTCATCGACACCACGCAGCCGTTTGCATCGGCAATCGACAGATGGCTGGTGTCGCTGGCACCTTCAGGCGATCCACCGTGCAGCCCCTCGGTGCGCCGGGCGGGATCGATGAGAGCCGCGCGCTGTGCCAGATAATCCGGATCGAGCCATCGCTGCACATCGGACGCGTCTTCGCCGGGGGCGCCGGCATAGATGGTTCGATCGGCGAAGGCGAGCCGCCCGGCCTCGGCCAGAATATGAATCTGGCGGGCCGACAGATCGCGCCCCAGCCCAACCACGCCAAGCTGCGCCGCAATGCCGATCACCTGCCCCACGGCCGTGGCGCCGAACGCCGGCAGACACCCACCCACCACCTGAAGTCCGCCCAGGGCAAACCGCACCGGCTCCCGCCAGACAGCCTGATAGGCCGCAAGATCGGCTTCGGTCAGCACTCCGGGAAAGGCGTCCGCCGCCGCCGCCTGGCAGATCAGCCGCGCCGTCTCGCCCAGATAGAACGCATCCGCACCACCTTCGGCGATCGCCTGCAACGTGGCCGTCAGCGCGGGATTGTGCAGTCTCGTCTGCGCCGGCAACGGCGCGGCGCCACCGCCACAGAACAATGCACGCGCCATCGCCTCGGTCTGCACCGCCGGGTTTTCGAACAACGCCCGCAGCAGATAGGGCGACAGCGGATAACCCTCCGACGAAAGCTCGATCGCCGGGCCGAACAGCATGGCCCAGGGCAGTTTGCCCCACCGCCGATGTGCGGCCTCCAACGCCCGCAGCGCCCCGGGCACGCCGACGGTGCGCCCGCCGAAGGCGGCACGCTCGGCGGGGACGGCGCGCCCGTCGAAATCCCGTTCCAGCCGATCGGTCACCTGCGCCGGCGCCGCCGACAAACCCTCGATCGCATGCACCGCGCCGCCATCGGCGACCACAACCAGCGCCCCGCCGCCAATGCCGGACGCGTTCGGCTCCACCGCCGTCAGCACCGCCTGCGCCGCCACGGCCGCGTCCACGGCGGACCCACCGGCGCGCAGCATTTCCAACCCGGCCCAGGACGCCAGCGGATGCGCCGTGGCAATCGCCGCGCGTCCCAAAGCTGGCTTGGCCCGAGAGGCGTCGTAGTCGATCCAGTCCTGCTCCGTACGATCCATCATGGCGCTGCAATCCGTGTTGCCGGCCTCTCCAAGGTCTTGCAAGGTGGCGCAAGATTCTCGGGGGACCCATGAAAATTCATCTCGTCGCCGCGGCCGCGACCTTGGCGGCCCTGGCCTTGTCGACACCTGCCAAGGCCCAAACCCCGCGCGACAGCCTTACCATCGGCATGGTGCAGTTCCCGCCGGACATGCATCCGTTCATCACCACCACAAGCATCAAAGACACGATCCTGGCAACCGGCCTGCGCCCGGTCACCGGCTTCTCCCGCGACGGCCAGGTGATCTGCATCTCCTGCACCGAGGTGCCCAGCCTGGAGAACGGCCAGGCGCGACTGGTCAAGCGTGATGACGGCACCACCGGCATGGAGGTGGATTTCACCCTGCGCCCCGACCTCTTCTGGGGCGACGGCGTGCCCGTCCGCGCCAGCGACGTCGCCTTCGCCTTCAAGGTGGCTCGCGCCTTCGCCCCGCCGCAGGTGATCGAAAGCGTCACCGCGCTCGACGACCACCGCGTCCGCTACGTGCTGAAATCGGCGATCTACGATTTCAATCGTCAGGCGACCACGCCGCTGCCCGAACACATCGAAGGCCCCATCTTCGCCGCCGCGAAAGACCCGCTCGACTACGGCCAGAAATCCGCCTTCAACCGCCGGCCCGAGGAGCCGGGCCTATGGAACGGCCCCTACCGGGTGGCCGAGTTCCGGCCCAACGAACAGGTGATCCTCACGCCAAACCCCTACTGGAAAGGCCAAGCGCCGGCGTTCAAAAAGCTCACGATGCGCCTGATCGAGAACACCTCCGCCCTGCAGGCCAACCTGCTGTCCGGCGATGTCGATACGGTGGCTACCGGCAATCTCGGCCTCACGCTCGACCAGATCATCGCACTCACCAAAACCCAATCCGCCCGCTTCGATTTCACGTTCATCCCCTCGGTTGCCAGCTACGAGCATCTGGCCGTGCAGACCGAGAACAAGCTTTTGTCCGACAAGCGCGTGCGCCAGGCGATGTCGATGGCGATCGACAGGAAGACCATCGTCGCCAAACTGTTCGACAACCGCTTCGAAGTGGCCAACAGCTTCAAGCACCCCTCGCAGTTCGGCTGGGACAATGCCGTCAAAATCTGGCCCTACGACCCCAAGGCCGCCCGCGCCCTGCTCGCCGAGGCGGGCTTCAAGCCGGGGCCGGACGGCATCCTGGTAAGCCCCAACGGCACGAAATTCTCCATCGACCTCGTCAGCACCGCCGGCAACCGCACGCGCGAGCTGGTGGAGCAGGTGATCCAGACCGCGATGAAGGCCGTCGGCATCGACATCGTCATCAAGAACGAGCCGGCGCGGGTGATGTTCGGCGAAACCCTGCGCCGCCGCAGTTTTACGGGACTTGTGCTGTTCCAGACCGATGCGCCGCTGGATTTCGTGCCCTACACCTATTTCAGCAGCGACTACATTCCGCGCGCCGAGAACAACTACGCCGGGCTGAACTACATGGGCTGGTCCGAGCCGAAGATGGACGCGGCGCTGAAGGCCGCCCGCGCCGAACTCGACTCCGCCAAGCGAAAGCTCCTGTGGAAAGACATCCTCGACATCGCCGCCGACGGCGTGCCCGAGGTGAACCTGTATTTCCCCGCCACCGGCATCATCACGCCGAAATGGATGACCGGCATCGTCAACGAGCAGCGCTGGGGCAACTACACGCTGTGGGTGGAGAACTGGCGGCCGAAATGAGGCCGGTCAGCCAACAGGGCTGCTTCGCGCATCCATCGGAAACAGCGCGCCAAGCTGCTATGCTGGGAAAAGAACGAAGCCGGGAGCATCGACGCTGTGAAAGTGACGATCGAGATCGACTGCACACCCGAAGAGGCCCGGGTCTTCATGGGCCTGCCGGACGTGAAGCCGATGCAGGAAGCCGTCATGGCGAAAATGGAACGTCAGATGCTGGATGGTATCGAGGCGATCGCCCCTGATCAGGTGTTGAAGTCCTGGATGGGCGTGATGCCAGCCGGCGCCGAACAGATGCGCGAGGCCTTCATGGGCCTTCTCAAGACCGGCTTCACTCCGCCGCGGTAGCACCCCGCCGGTCAGGGATTGAGAAAATCCCGGATCCGCGCCGCCGCATCCACAAGCCCTACCCGCTCCACCACCACCCCCGCCGGGAATGCACTTAAAAGCCGCGTCGGCGTCTGCCGGTCGAGCAGCACGAACACGCCACGATCCTTGGCCGTGCGAATTAGCCTGCCAAACGCTTGGCGCAACCGAAAGCGCACCACGCGGTCGTCGTAGGACATCGGGTTGCCACCCGACAGATGCGTTCGCCGCTCGCGGTGCAGAATATCAGGCCGCGGCCACGGCACCCGCTCGAACACCACCAGCCGCAGCGCGCGGCCCGGCACGTCCACCCCGTCGCGCATCGCATCGGTGCCGAGCAGGCAACTATCGGTCTCGGTGCGGAACACGTCAACCAAAGTGGCATTGTCCATCGCATCGACATGCTGGGCCAGCAACGGAATTCCCTCCAGCTCCAGATCCCCCGCGATGCGCGCATGCACGGCCCGCAGGCGCGAGATGGCGGTGAACAGGCCCAAGGCACCGCCGCCAGACGCCAGGAACAACGATTTATACGCTGCCGCCAGCGAGGCGATCTCCCGCGAGTTGACGTCGCTGATCACGAACGCCCTTGTCTGCGCCGCGTAGTCGAACGGGCTCGCCACCGCCACGCGGATAGCAGGCGCTGCCAGATGCGAGGCACCGACGCGGCCCTCGGCGATGTGCCACGCAGCCTCCTGGTCGTCATCGCCGGTGTCGCGCAGGGTGGCCGATGTCACCAGCATCCCATGCGCGGGCTGCGCCAGGATGGTGGCAAACGGGATCGTGGGGTCCAGCCAATGCCGATGCAGGCCAACATCCCGATCCCCGGCCTCGCGCCGGTCCAGCCGCAGGAACATCACATGCACCGGCGTGGTGCCCGGCTCGGGCGCGAATTCGGCGGCGCCCCGCAACATCGCCGCCCAGGCGCCAAGCGGATCGAGCGCCTTGCGTTTCAGCGTGCGGCAGCCGGCCTCGATGCGATTGCGCATCGTGGCGTCCAGCTCCTCCGCCTCGTCCTCCAGCCGCGCCGCCAGACGGTCGTGCAGCGTTTTCAACGGCGTGGCGATGCGCACCAAGGCGCGCGCCAAGGTGAGCGCGGCCAGGGGCAACGCTTCGATGGCCGGGTGCAGATCGCATTCCATCACGCCCGGTCCCGGCTCTCGGTCGCCCTGCAGCCGCGCCAGAACCTGTTGGCGAATGGCCGCCAGAAGCGCCTCGGTCGGATTGGGCCGCGCCGTCTCGCCGAGCAACTCCGGCGTGCCGTCAGACAGCCGCTGCGACCAGCCCGGCGCTGGCAAGGCGGTGGCCGCCTGCAATCCAGCCTCCAGCTGCGCCTGCAGATCCGGCCGCGCCGCCACCAGATCCTCCATCCGCCGGCGCAGCCCGCGCGCGCGGGACCGGCCGCCTTCGGCCCCCAGCAACCAGCGCCGCAGCTCGGCTGCCTCGATTCCGGAAAGTTCGGCAGCGAATGCGCTGTCCGCCGCGTCGAACAAATGATGCCCTTCGTCGAACACGTAGCGCACCGGCACGTTGTTGTCGTCGATGCCGCCCCAGGCCGCCTGCGCCATCACCAGTGCATGATTGGCCACCACCAGATCGGCGCCGCGCGCCCGCCGGATCGTGTGTTCGACATAGCATTTGCGAAAATGCGGACAGGCTGCGTGGATGCATTCGCCCCGACGGTCCGCCAGCCCCGTCACGGTGCCCGGCCCGAACAGTTCACCAAACCAGCCCGGCAGGTCGCCGCCCTGGATGTCGCCGTCGCTGGTGCAAACCGCCCAGCGCGCGATCAGCGCCAGCGGGATCACGGCACCTGGGATCATGCCCGACGTTGCAGTGCCCACCGCATCTTCCAGGTTCAACAGGCACAGGTAGTTCTCCCGCCCCTTGCGCACCACCACCCGGCGCTTTCGCTCCACCGGATCGGGAAACAGCCGCGCCAGTTCCCCATCGATCTGGCGCTGCAGATGGCGCGTGTAGGTCGCAATCCAAACCGACCCCTTGTTGCGCTCCGCCCACAGGCTTGCCGGTGCGATGTAGCCCAGCGTCTTGCCGGTGCCCGTCCCCGCTTCGGCCAGAACCACATGCGGACTGCCGCGCGTCTCCCGCGGTGCGAAAGCAGACGCCGCGGCCGCCGCATAATCCGCCTGCCCCGGCCGCTGCTCAGAGGCTGAGCCCAACATCGCCGAAAGCCGGGTGCGCGCCTCGGCGCCGCTGACCGGCAATGCCGATGGCGGCGGTGGCGGCGCCTCCTCCTCCCATTCGGACAAGCGTTTCCACACACGCATCGAATCCATCTCGGCCCGCGCATCCGGCCGCCCCAGGGCCGCCAGCACCACCCGCGCCCAGGGCCAGCCCGCCTGCCCCATCCTTGCCGCCAACGACGCCGCATCGCGGTTGGAAGGCAGATCGCGCCCCGCCGCCAGATGCGCCAGCAACGCCCGCGCGATGTCGACCAGCGACGACGCCAGCAGATCCGGTCGCGGTGGCTGCAGGTCGAGCGCCAAAGCAAGCCCCAGCGGAGTCGGTGCGGCAGACTTCGCCGGCATCACGAACGCAAAAAGCTCTAAAAGGTCGAGCGCCGGCATCGTGCGCATGCCCAGGCGCCGCAGCGTGGCCGGCGCATGCACCAGTATCGGCGGCGGCCCGGACCGCAGCCGCGCCCCGGCCGCGCGTGCATCGAGGTCGAGCAATTCGCCGTCCTCAGTTAGAATTTGCGCCCGTCCCACCCGCGCCACCACGCAGGGGGCATGCGGCAGCAAGATCTCAGCACCGCCCGCCGCTGGAAAACCCGTCATTCCGTTCCTTTGCCGCGTTGCACGATTGACCCGGCCTATCCCGCTTCCTAGCTTCAGGGGATGGTCGAAACACTCCGCAACATTTACACCACAGCCACGCCAATCCCGGCCGAACCCACGTTGGACAAAGCGTGATACCCCAGAATCTGACGCAGCCGCCTGGCATCCCGAAGTCCTGGCCTTTCGAAGAAGCCAACAAGGTCGCCACCCGTCTTGCGGCCTCCGGCAAGACCGAGGCCCTGTTCGAGACAGGCTACGGCCCTTCCGGCCTGCCGCATATCGGCACCTTCATGGAAGTGGCCCGCACAGGCTGGGTTCGCCATGCCTTTTCCGCGCTGACAGGCCTGAAATCCCGCCTGCTTGCATTCAGTGACGATATGGACGGGCTGCGCAAAGTGCCCGGCAACGTGCCGCAGCAGGACATGCTGGCCCAGTATATCGGCATGCCGCTGACCAAGGTGCCCGACCCGTTCGGCACGCATGACAGCTTTGGCGCCCACAACAACGCCGAATTGCGCCGCTTCCTCGACGGGTTCGGCTTCGACTACGAATTTGCCTCCTCCACCGACTACTACCGCTCCGGTCGATTCGACGCCGCTCTGCTCGGCCTGCTGGCGAAGCACGACGAAATCAAAGCCGTCATCGTCCCCACCCTGGGCGCTGAGCGGGCCGCCACCTATTCGCCGTTCCTGCCCATCCATCCGCGCACCGGGCGTGTCATGCAGGTGCGAATCGACCAGATCGACGCCGCCGCCGGCACCATCTTCTGGCAGGACCCGGAGGATGGCACCCGCTACGAAACCAAGGTGACCGGCGGCGACGCCAAGCTGCAATGGAAGGCCGACTGGGCGATGCGCTGGGCGGCGCTGGGCGTGGATTACGAGATGTCCGGCAAGGACCTGATCGACAGTGTCCGCCTGTCGTCCAAGATCTGCCGCATCCTGGGTGCCGCCCCGCCGGAGAGCTTCACCTACGAGCTGTTCCTGGATGAAGGCGGCCAGAAGATCAGTAAAAGCAAGGGCAATGGCCTGTCGGTGGACGAATGGCTGCGCTATGCGCCGCCGGAAAGCCTTGGCCAGTTCATGTTCAACCAGCCGGCGCGCGCCAAGCGCCTGTATTTCGATGTCATCCCCAAGGCGGTCGACGAATACGTAACCAACGCCGGCAAGGCACACACGCAGGATGCCGAGGCGCAGAAGACCAATCCGGCCTGGCACATTCACGCCGGCGACGTGCCGCAATCGGCGGCAAGCCCGATCTCGTTCGCCATGCTGCTCAATCTCGCCAGCGTGGTGAACGCCGAGTCGCCCGACATGCTGTGGGGCTTCATCCGTCGCTACAGCCCCGGCGCCTCGCCTGCGGACATGCCGTTCCTGGCGGGTCTGGTCGATTGCGCGCTGGCCTATTACGCGGATTTCGTCCGCCCCACCAAAAGCTTCCGCGAGCCGGATGCCGTGGAACGCGCGGCGCTGGAAGACCTCGCCGCAGCGCTGCGCGCCATGCCGACCGACGCGCCGGCCGAAGACCTGCAGACGCTGCTCTACGACGTTGGCAAGCGCCATCCTTTTGCCGAACTGCGGGCCTGGTTCTCCTGCCTCTACCAGGTGCTGCTCGGCCAGCAGGAAGGCCCACGCTTTGGGCAGTTCATCGCACTGTATGGCGTGGCCGAGACGATCACCCTCATCGAGGCCGCGCTATCCCGCGCCCTCGCTCCCGCGTGACCGGATAAACACATGATCTGGCTCAAGAGATTTTTGCGTATCCTGCCCGCCTTGCTGGGCGTCTGCCTGTTGGCCGGGGCGATCTACGTCGTGCAGAAGGAGTTTCGCAGCCTCAAGATCGCTGACATCTCCAAGGCGCTCGACGCCATTCCGCACATGGCCCTGGTCGTGTCGTTCATCTGGACGGTGCTGTCCTACGGCGTACTCACCTTCTACGACCGCCTCGGCACCATCTATGCCGGCAATGTGGTCAGCTACACGCGCGTCGCCTTCGCGTCGTTCTGCGCCTACGCACTTTCGCACAACCTGGGCGTAGCCGCGGTCTCGGGTGCCGCGGTGCGCTACCGGCTCTACGCCCATTGGGGCCTGACGCCGCTGCAGATCGGCAAGGTGGTGGCGTTCTGCAGCCTCACCTTCGGCCTCGGCGCCGGCGTGCTCGGCGGGCTCATTCTCTTTACCGAGCCGGAAGCCGTGCCGTTCTTCGGCAACACCGTGCCGTTGCCCATCCTGTATGGCGTGGGCGCGCTGATGTGGGCGCTGGTGACCACCTACGTG